>SCST01000421.1 GCA_004299465.1 Methylovulum sp.
TTGATTTTCAAGGTAATGGCGTTGTTGTTTGCACTCAACAAGCTTTCTTTAGGATTCCATTTTTTCAAAACAAAGAATCGTGGTTTTTAATAGTGGATGAAATCCCTAAAATTGATAATTTTTACAATCCATCCTTGCCTTACAATCATCCGATATTGACGCAATACATTGAAATTGATGAAGAGATTACGCCATCGCTGTACAAGATGAAATTGATACAGCCAGAAAAATATTCAGATATATCACCAAAACGTTTTGCCAGTAGAAATATTGACGATGTTGACGCAATATTCAAGCCAATGATTCTAAACATGCGTGATAATCATGACTGTTTTGCAGATAAGAAAAACTGGGACAAGATTGTCATTAATAATGAAATTACTTCTGACAAATCGGTCGATATGACCTATGGAAACAGTAAAAATATGCTTTATTTCTTAACAATGCTAAATCCAGAAGTCTTTTCAGGATTTAAATTGGTGATCATGATGGGTGCAAATTTTGAACAATCGCTATTATTCAAATATTGGCACGAATACAAAAACGTAGAATTTCACGTTTGCAGTCATATTTCCAAGAATCTACGCTACAACCAATATAAAAATGGTCATCGATTAACATTGGTTTATTTGCAAGAAGAGCCTTGGAGCAAATATAGCAGGGATAAATCAATTGATGGTATAACGCGCGAAGAGCATTATGCCAATTTAGTCAATAAGATGATGGCGGGTAAAGACTTTCTTTTCATGGCTAATAATGATTCAAAATACAAGGAATCTATTAATGGTCGCCAAATTCCAGTCATATCTCATGGGTTAAATGATTTTGCTGCCTGCGACAATATTTATTTTAGTCCAGCATTAAATCGTCAACCCAAGCATTTAAAAATGTTAAATGATTTAGGAATCGATTCAACCTTTATTAATAGAGCCTCTTCTCACGAAACAGCGCATCAGGGCATTATGCGTTGCTCAATGCGCAATCCTGAAGCAAACACAGATGTTACTGCCATTGTTCCAGATAAGGCCACCGCTGAAGAATTAGCACGGATGTTTTTTGGCTGTAAAATCAAACCGATTGATGGTGTTGCCAAAAAAGTCATTGCAGTTAGCCAAATTGAAAGAAATTCAAAATCTCGATTAAATAAAATCCTGAATCATAATCAATTAAATCAATCAAATGTTGAATCAATCATAACTAATGATAAATCCGTTTTGATTACGAATTTCATTAATAATGATAAATGTAATCAAAATGGATTAGAAAATAATAACAACATTAATGTATCAACAATAGATTATATTTATGATAAATCAATCGATTCAGATAATGGTTCTGCGATGCAATTAATTAAAAGATTAAAAGTGATTTGGACTAATAGATTAATTTCATCCAAAGATGAAATCATATTATTCAATGGAACTAAATTTAAATCTGATGATGAAAGAACATTAAAAAATTCTGCTTATTCAAGTTTTTTGATTTTAGATATAGATGATGGGGATTTGTCACCAGAAGAATTCAAAAGAATATTTGAAAAGGAAAATAAGCATTCCATGATAATGATGAATTCTTTTAGTAGATCAGCAGAAAAACTTAACAATTACAGGGCCATATTTTTTATTAAAGAAAAAGTGAATGACGAAACATATAGGGAATTGCAAAAATATATTCAGGATATTATTAAATCACATGGCTATATCACTGCAACAAAATCAGAGCAAAAAAAGATATTGGAAAAAAATCCAGACGCAAAATTTTCAGGAATTGATTTATCCAAGACCCATACCGCGAGTTTCTTTTATTTACCATGCAAAGTTGTTGATAGAAAGGAATATGCCTTTTTTTGGAAATGCCATGTTAAAAATAATGCAGAATTGATTCGATACGCAATTGATCCAAAGAAAATTTTACAATATTCATTAGAAAAAACAGAGCTTCAAAAATTAGTATTTGAAAATAATAGCAATGAAAGGAATGGTGGTTGTTCAAATAATTTAAGCAACGAAGAAATTAAAAATATTCTTAAATCAGGTGAAATATATTTGGGTACTCATGCAAACTATGGCAGGCTCGCCGCATCGATGAGATATGCAGGATTTACACAGGCTGATTTTATTGAAGTTACCCCATTTGTCAGTCACTCAAAATCCACTAAGGATGCTAATAAATTTTGGGAGAGCTGGGGGAAATATAAAGACATCACAAAAGGGACTCTGAATTATTTGATCAATAATAGATAGAAATTTATACATGGGGGGTAAACAAATCCCCCCAATGTAAAACAGCAATCTTTATAGATGAACCGCAATAAGTTTTTATATTTTTATCAGAAAACCAAAGAATCCAGAAATTAAGAGTCAAGTTGGTCTTTGGGTTTGTTTATTAGTGCCTTATCTCGTATTAAATCCAGATTCTCCCCTAACAGCTTCCACGCGGCTTTTTGTTCGTCTTTATAATTATAGCGTTGGTAAATTCGTTTTACCTTATTCTCTTCGGTGTGATTAAGGCATTTTTCAACGACATCAGGTGCAACACCAAACTTAATCATTAGGGTTGCACCTGTTCGTCTCAAATCATGTGGTGTCCATTTACCACCAGCCAAAACCAATTCTTGATTATTCTTGGAGCGTCCCTTGTGTACTATCAGGGTTTGTCTGCCATCAACCTGCTTGGTCAAAAACAATGCGGTCAATTACGTTAAATTTCGCCAATAAAGCGATTTTATCGACGTTAGGGGAAAAGTTAAGCCTGATCACGTTTCGTGTTGTAGGCAGTATATAACACGCTAAGGATTTTGTATTATTGATCTTGTAAAGTGAATGCTAATTTTGATGTATTTGGTATGAGTTGGACGTTTAGGGTAGGCCAAATAAACAAGAGCAGGGCATCACTGAGCAAAACGATGATGTTGCCATTTTTTGATTTTTAAAAAATCAATTGATTTGTCAAAATTAACTTCTTTCAGGATATTGTTTCTTTGCTCCAGATCAATTGGTTTGATATACCTTTGGACTGTAACGCCACCATCAGGTTTTTGACCTACCATGGTTGAAATTTGATGAGGTGGAATATTCATCTCATTTGCCAAATGGGTAATGAATGTGTGCCTCAATGAATGGAAAGATGTGTTTGGTGTTGTAATGTTACAGTTTCTGGAGTTAGTGTAGGTATCGTTAAACCAACGTTGAAATTTGTCCGCATATTTATTTTTTCCTTTGTGTGGTAATTCTGGGAACAAGCGCATCTCGTTTGTTTGCTTCAAGGTTTCAATAAAGCTTAATAACCCTAAATCAATGAGTGTTTTATGTATTGGCACTAATCGTGCATGATTTCCATTTTTTATGGATTTTTTGGTGATCGTGCTGTCATCTTCATTGAAGTCAAATACCCAGATGTTTGTCTCTTTGTGCATATAAATGTCTGACAAATGGAGTTGGCAAATTTCATTTTCTCTAGCACCAGTAAGCAATCCAATCAAAGGTACCCAAAACTTAAAAGGAAATTCATGCAATCCTTCACAATATTGGCGACTGTTAAACAATTTCCGCAAATCTTCATCTGGATATATGTCCCTCTCTGTATGTTCAGCAGTTGAATTTTTTATGATGTTTTGTAATGGGACATGCAGATTATCAATGGCCAGATCATTTTTTTGCAACCATTGCAAAAATCCAGACAAATTCTCTAGGTATTTTTCTTTATTTCTGTCACTGAATCGATCTTTTTCTGGAATATCCAATTCCATCAATTCCTTGGCTGTGAAGGCTTTGTATGGTTTCTTCTTCTTACGGTTTGATGGTATTTTTAGAACAGCATCTTTGTAAAGTATGGCGTGAGATTTTTCTAAGTCACCTGTTTTTACATCACCAATCAATTCGTAAAATAATGCAAAAATAGAACTACGATAGTGTTGTTCGAAATTGTCGTCCTTCCAATTAGTCTTTTTCTCAATGATAAACTTATCAAATGCTTCTTGTAGTGGAATGGATTTGATATGTTGTTTATGCTGGTTTTGAAAGGAAAATGTCAATTCTTGTAATTGGGTGTTTATTGTCTCGAAATCAGGATGATTTTGAATGGAAAGCTGGGCAGGGCGCAAGGAATCTAAATTTTTCCTGAATATCGCTGGAGTTTCTTTATAAAAATCAGTGGCTTTTTGATTTTCCATATTTAACAAAAGCTTATTAAATATATCCACCCTGTTATTATTTTCATCAATCACATAATTAAGAGCTTTTTCTTCTAGTTGCCCAAGGTTAATTAAAAAATTTTCTATTTCCAGATTGAGTCCCTCATCTTTAAGCCGTTCCAACTCTGCAAACAATGGTTTCCCTATATGAAAAAGCTGATTATTCTTGTCAGCTTCCATATCAATAGAAGAAACGACTTGAAGATAATTGTTATTTTCCATCAAAACCACCATTTGGCGAGCTAGGCGTAAGGCTTCCCTCCTATTTCGTGTGCCTAGTGATTTTCTGATAAGGGGGGGTAAATGGGGGTTATTTTGACAGAATTGCTTTGGGACGCGAAGCTGAAAATAATAGATCCCAAGACGATTTTTGGTGATATATGAGGGGGGGTTGAAATCCATGGGTACGCACTTTTGTAACGCACCCAAGGATTTCAAGTTTTTTCTAAAATTAATCTATTAAAAATCAATAGGTTAATTAAAATTGGTGGAGGCGGCGGGAATTGAACCCGCGTCCGCAAGCACTCCGCCACAAGGTCTACATGCTTATCCCGCTCTTTTAATTTAGCTGTTGACTACCCGTCGGGCCAAGAAAATCACCAGCGATTCCGTAAGGTTTTAGCGCATCCACACCGGACAGATTTCAGCGCGATCTTATGTAGATGACCTCTGAGCGTTCGGCGAACCGGACTCTACCCGCATAAGCACAGATAGTCAGAGGAATGGAAGCTGTTTTTAGGCAGCGAGAGCCATTGAGTAGTTTTCGTCGTTTGCGAATACTTTTTTTCTGTAGATTTTACGAGGTGTACAGTCCTCGGCATGCACTCTAGGTTTCGCTACCCACGTCGAAGCCATGTCGCCCCCGTGGACTGGTCACTCTACCGGATGTATCATTATATTGCAATAGTCTTTAAAAAAAATCCTGGCTCATATGACTTCCATCAAATACGCAATAACCTTATTTGACCTGAGGTAAAATATAATCCATAATTTTTCTGTGGTAATAATTAAAACTATGAGGAAAACTATATGTCGTTAATAACTTGGACAGCTGAACAATTTGGCACAAATGTCGGCTTCGCTGATGAAGAACACAAGATTTTGTTTGATAAACTCAATAAATTATATGACCTGGCAACAGGCGGGGCAGAGCGTTCTGTTGTAGGCGCACAGTTAGATGATTTGATTGCGTATGTTGTCGATCATTTTGCTCATGAAGAAAGAGAAATGGTGGCTAAAGGTTTTGAGGGTTATACGAATCATAAAGCCGAACATGAGGCATTAATCGGCATTTGCGGCGGCTTGCAAACAAAATTCCATGCCGGCGAAGCCGATGTAACCGAAGAAGTCGGCCAAATGGTCAAAGGTTGGCTGGATAGTCATATCCCTAATTTCGACAAGGCTTATGCCGGTGCATTAAATAGTTAATCACGATTGCTGTCTTTGTTAGTGATACGACTTACCGTATCGGTAGCATTGAACAGATAACCGAGACCTATCTGCAACAACAAAAAAGACAGGCTTTAAGCCTGTCTTTTTTTGCCTGTCGTTTTTATTTATGACGACAGGGCAAAATGCCGGTGCTTAACCATACCGATAAAGAGCTGACGTATTATAATTAGCGGCTTTATTCCTCTGACCTCAAGCATCGCCTCCATGCAACCCGCCTTTGTTCATCTAAGACTGCACACCGAATTCTCGCTGGTAGACGGCATCGTCAAAATCAAGCCGCTGGTTAAACGTCTTGCCGAACTCAACATGCCGGCCGTTGCGATTAGCGATCATGTCAATTTATTTTCGCTGGTCAAATTTTACAAAGCCGCAATGGGGCAAGGCATCAAACCGATAGCCGGAGCCGACGTGCTGGTCTTTAACGACGAAGACCCTGCTGCGCCGTTTCGCCTGACCTTGCTGGTTAATAATCAACAAGGCTACGTAACGTTAACCGAACTGATTTCCAAAGCCTACCAAGAAGGCCAGCATCAGGGAATTCCTGTGTTAAGGCGGGAATGGCTGGAAACCAACCACCGCGGCTTGATCGCGTTATCGGGGGCAATGGAAGGCGACATCGGCAAGGCGCTGTTGTCCGAAAACGCCGGCATAGCCAGACGCTTGGCTGAAAACTGGGCAGGCTTGTTTAAACAATGTTTTTACCTGGAGTTACAGCGCGTCGGCAAACCGGACGAAGAACGCTATATTGCCGCCGCCGTCGAACTGGCGCTGGCGGCTGGCTTGCCGGTGGTAGCGACAAACGATGTCCGGTTTATTCACCAGGAAGATTTTGCCGCACATGAAGTGCGGGTTTGTATCAACCAGGGACGCGTGCTGGATGATACACGGCGCCCCAAAGACTATACCGAACAGCAATATTTACGCAGCAGCGAGGATATGCAGGCCTTGTTTGCCGATATTCCTGAAGCGCTGGAAAACACCGTTGAAATCGCCAAGCGTTGTAATATTACACTGACCCTGGGGAAAAACTTTTTACCGGACTTTCCCGTGCCGGCCGGCATGACCTTGGGCGACCTGATGGCCGATGAATCGAGAAAAGGCCTGGATCAGCGATTACAACACCATCCGGCGGTAGGCAACGGTTCGGATGACGATAATCGCAAGATTTACTACGAGCGCCTGGATACCGAGCTGGAAGTCATCAACGCAATGGGCTTTCCCGGCTATTTCATGATTGTTGCCGATTTTATCCAATGGGCAAAAAACCACCAGATTCCGGTTGGACCGGGTCGCGGTTCGGGCGCCGGCTCATTGGTCGCTTACGCACTGAAAATCACCGACCTCGATCCTATCGAATTTGATTTGCTGTTCGAGCGCTTTTTGAATCCTGAGCGGGTGTCGATGCCCGACTTCGATATCGACTTCTGCATGGACCGGCGCGATGAAGTGATCAATTATGTCGCGGAGCATTACGGCCGCGATCATGTTGCGCAAATCATCACTTACGGCTCGATGGCGGCCAAGGCCGTTATTCGCGATGTCGGGCGCGTGCTGGGCTTTTCCTACGGCTTTGTCGATCGCCTAGCCAAGCTGATCCCGTTTGAAATTGGCATGACCCTGGACAAGGCCTTAAAAGACAGCCCGGACCTCAAGCAGCTTTACGACACCGAAGAAGAAGTCAAGGCCTTGATCGATATGGCGCTGTCGCTGGAAGGCACGGTCAGGAATGCCGGCAAACATGCCGGCGGCGTCGTCATATCGCCGACCAAGTTAACGGATTTTACGCCGCTTTATTGCGAAGAAGGCGGCGGCAACCTGGTCACGCAGTTCGATAAAGATGATGTCGAGGCGGTAGGCCTGGTTAAATTCGACTTTTTAGGCTTGCGCACCCTGACGATTATCGATTGGGCGCTGCAGACCATTAATCGCAAAAAGCAGCAACTCGGCGAGCCGCCGGTCGATATTACGACTATCCCCAGGGACGACCCCGCTTCTTATGTGCTGTTGAAAAACGGCCAGACTACCGCAGTATTCCAGCTCGAATCGCGAGGCATGAAGGAACTGATTAAAAAGCTCAAGCCCGATTGCTTCGACGACATTATCGCGCTGGTGGCGTTATTCAGGCCGGGTCCACTGGAATCGGGCATGGTTGACGATTACATCAATGTCAAACACGGCGCGAAGGCCGAATACGCGCACCCGCTGCTGGAACCGATACTCAAGCCGACCAACGGCGTTATCCTGTACCAGGAACAGGTTATGCAGATCGCGCGGGAGCTGGCGCAATATACGCTGGGCGGTGCGGATATGCTGCGCCGGGCGATGGGCAAGAAAAAACCGGAGGAAATGGCGAAAGAGCGGGAAAAATTCACCTCCGGCGCCGTCGCCAACCAGGTCGATGAAAAAATCGCCACCTATATTTTCGATTTGATGGAAAAATTCGCCGGTTATGGTTTTAACAAAAGCCATTCGGCTGCTTATGCCTTAGTCGCCTACCAAACCGCGTGGCTCAAGGCGCATTATCCTGCCGCCTTCATGGCGGCGGTGCTGTCTTCGGACATGGATAACACCGACAAGGTCGTCGTACTTATCGAAGAATGCCGGCAAATGAAATTGAAAATCTGCCCGCCCAGCATCAATCTTTCCGAACACAAGTTTACCGTTAACGGCGACAACCATATCGTTTACGGCTTAGGTGCAATCAAAGGCGTCGGTGAAGCGGCTATCGAGGATGTGTTGATCAGTGAAAGAAACGCCGGAGGGCCGTTTTCAGGGCTTTATAACCTGTGCAAGCGCGTCGATTCCAGGAAAGTGAATCGGCGCGTACTCGAGGCCTTAATCAAGGCCGGCGCTTTTGATGAATTCAATCCTTGCCGGGCCAGCCATCTGGCGGAACTGCCTACAGCATTAAAAGTAGCCGAACAGCACGGCAAAATGGCGCAAACCGGGCAAAACGACTTGTTCGGCCTTGCCGTTAATAGCGATGATGCAGCCGATACCGAAGCCTATGCCACGCTTGTCGAACCCTGGTCTGAAAAAGAACGCCTGGATGCCGAAAAATCCATCCTTGGCTTATACCTGTCAGGGCACCCTATCGATCAATACGAAGCCGAAATCAAGCAGTTTACTCACGGCAAAATCTCAGCATTGCAGGAAACGGTGGAGCGGTCGCGCGGCAATCTGACAGCGCGGGTCGCAGGACTGGTCGTCGAAGTCCGGACACGGCAGACCAAAAGCGGCAAGATGATGGGCTTCGCGACACTGGATGACCGGACAAACAGGCTTGAGTGCGCGGTTTTTGGTGAACTCTACGATAAATACCGGGACATTTTCGCCAAGGATAAACTGCTGATCGCCGAAGGCGCACTGGCGATTGACAGTTTTTCGAATACCCTGCGCCTGACTGTGGAAAAACTGTACGACATCGAACAAGCCAGGGCCGCGTTTGCCAAATCGATACAGTTAAACTGGACCGCAGTTGAAGACCTGGAAGCCGCTGCGTTTATCGATAAACTGGGGTTTATCCTGGCGGCGTTCAGGGGCGGACCCTGCCCGCTGGAGATCGGCTATAGCTCAGCACTTGCAAAGGCCCGCATCAGGCTGGGAGATGGGTGGCGCGTGTATCCTACCGATGAGTTGATTTCGCGGCTAAAAGCATTGCCTGAATGCACTGATGTTGAGGTACGGTATCGATGAAAACGGTTTCATCGGGTCGATAAAGCGTCACTCCTAAATTAAGCCCTGCTGCACCGTGCAAGCACCAACAGTAGGCGCTTTAGGCGAAGCTTGCACTCCAGATGCCCCTGCCTTGGGTACTCTTTTTTACCGCAGCCTAAGCAGAAACCGAAATACCGGATGATCCGGTATCATCGCCGAAACCGCCGTAAGCTTGTGTAAGCTGTACGGATTGTTTTTTTAGTTTTTCATTACTATCCTGCGCTTCTGATTCGTTACTTGCCTGGTTTCCTGAAGAAACTCGGGTACTTGGCGTGTCCGAAAAAGATGCGTTTATTCTTGCAGAAGCCGGCTGCTCGGTTTGACTGCCTTGATCATCCTGGTTGCTATCGGCGACATTAAAGCTTGCCGACAATACCGGCGAGTTAATGTTGCTTAACCCAGAACCACTGTTGGCCCCTCGCTGATCGCCAGGACTGCCGGCTTGTCCTTGCAAACGCAACCTCGGAAACGGTCCGTCAAGTTGGGCCGCGATCGCTTCGGAACTTACCGGTATTCCGGCTCCAATAACGTTGTTGTCAGCTCTACCGGAC
>SCST01000422.1 GCA_004299465.1 Methylovulum sp.
GAGACATTAAAAGACATCCCGATTATCCTGGTCACGTCGTTGTCCGACCCGCATGACGTGATCCGCGGGCTGGAATGCGGCGCGGATAATTTCATCCGCAAACCTTATGACGGCGATTACCTGGTGTCGCGTATCAATTATTTATTGATGAACCTCGAGCTGCGCAAGAACCAGAAAATGCAGCTCGGCGTGGAAATCGACCTCAATGGCCACAAGCATTTTATTACCGCCGAACGCCAGCAAATCCTGGACCTGTTGATTTCGACCTATGAGCAGGCCGTGCGCGTCAATAAGGAATTAATACAGCGGGACAAGGAGCTGGTGGATTGCAACGAAATGCTTAACGGACTGTACCATATCGCCGATGGCCTTAACCAGGCGGATAACGAACAGGCGGTAGCGGAGACGGTGCTGCAGCGTGCACTGGAATTGCCGGGCATCCAGGCCGGCTGGATTTGGCTGCGGGACGGCGACTCAGGCTTCCGCTTGGCCGCCGCATGTAACCTGCCGGCAGCGCTGGGCGCTTTCACAAGCCAGCCTTGCGTATGCCAGCGTATGCTGCTCACCGGCGAGCTGGGCAATGCCGTCAATATCATCGAATGCGAGCGCTTCGCTAAAGTGCTGACAGGCGAGCAAGGCTCGTGCCATCACGCCAGCATACCGCTGTGGACTAGCGGGCATTACGCGCTCGGCATCATGAACTTGATCGGCTATGGCTATGACCTGTTCGATGAGAAGGTGCTGGATATATTATTTAGCATCGGCAACCAGGTCGCTGTCGCGTTAGAGCGCGCCAGGCTGCACGAGCACCTGGAACAATTGGTCGAGGAAAGAACCGCCAAACTTGCGGCGGAAATGGCGGAGCGCATACGCATCCAGGAAGAACAGGCGCGCTTGGTCGCGATCATCGAAGCGACGCCCGACCTGGTGGCGACTTCTGGCCTTGATGGCCAAGTGCTGTATTACAATCCCTCCGGCAAGCGCATGTTGGGGTTTGATCAAAATATTGATCAAACCACGGTCAATTTGTTTGACACCCTTCCCTCATGGGCGGCGCAACTGGTCAGGGAGGAAGGCATTCCCTACGCCATCGAACATGGAACCTGGAGCGGCGAAACAGCGATACTAGGGGCCAACGGCTGCGAGATGCCGGTACTTCAAGTCATTATCGCGCACAAAGGGCGTGATGGGGCGGTATACCTGTCCACCATCGCACGCGACATTGCCAAGCGCAAGCGGGAAGAAGACGCGATACTGCAACTCAACGAAACCCTGGAAAATAAAGTGGCGGCGCGCACCGCCGATTTACAGTCGGCGCGACAGGTCGCCGAAGAGGCCAATCGAGCCAAATCGGCCTTCCTCGCGACAATGAGCCATGAGATCCGCACGCCGATGAACGGCGTCATCGGCATGGTCGATGTGTTACACCAGACCAGCCTCAAAGGCTACCAGGTGGAGATGGTCGAGCTCATCCGCGAGTCGGCGTACGCCTTGCTGGGCATCATCGACGATATTCTCGACTTCTCCAAGATAGAGGCCGGCAAGCTGGAACTCGAGCAGGTACCGACCTCGGTAGCCGACGTCGTGGAGAAAGTCTGCGAAATGCTGGACCGCCTGTCCGAAAAGAAAAAGGTCGAGCTTACGCTATTTACCGACCCGGCACTGCCCGAGCAAGTCCTGAGCGATCCCGGACGTTTACGCCAGGTGCTGGTTAACCTGGTCAACAATGCCATCAAATTTTCCGGCGGTCGTGAGCAAGCAGGCTGGGTTTCGGTGCGGGCGGTACTGGCTGACGACGGCAAGGATGCATACCCTCTGGGGCATAAAGGAGGTATACCCTCTAGGGCACAAGGGGCAACGCATGGAGCAGGTGCCGACGACTGCATGGATGCAGGAGGTAGGGCAACGCATGGAGCAGTTGCCGAGCATTATTATGGTCCCCATTCTAATCGCCGTTCCGATCAAGTTGTCGTGGAACTCCGTATTACCGACAACGGTATCGGCATGAATGAAGAAACCCTCGCCGGGCTGTTCACCGCCTTCACGCAAGCGGATGTCTCTACCACCCGGCATTTTGGCGGCACAGGGCTGGGCCTGACCATCGTCAGCCACCTGGTGGAACTGATGGGCGGCGAGATTGCAGTGCACAGCACGCCGGGCAAGGGATCTGTATTTACCGTACGCCTACCCTTCGTGCCGCTGCCTGCCGATGCCGGCCCGGCAGATTCACCGCTTACCGGGCTTTCGTGCCTTGTAATAGGCGAGCCGCAAAGTCCCGACGGCAGGGAGGCATACCCTCTGGGGCATAAAGGAGGTATAGCCTCTGGGGCACAAGGAGCAACGCATGGAGCAGTTGCCGACGACTGCATGGATGCAGGAGGTAGGGCAACGCATGGAGCAGTTGCCGACGACTGCATGGATGCAGGAGGTAGGGCAACGCATGGAGCAGTTGCCGATGATATTGCCGCCTATCTCAGGCACGGAGGCGCAATTGTCGAGAGAGCACCGAATCTGGCGGCGATACAGGGGCGGAACGCGCCTGGATCATGGATATGGGTTATTGATTCCGCAGACGAGCCAGCACCATTGGATGAACTGCGTGCTATCGCCCATATCCGCTCGCAGCAGGAAGTCCGTTTCGTCGTCATCATGCGCGGACAGCGCCGCAAACCGCGCCTGGTAGATACCGATGCCGTGCTGGTGGACGGCAACGTCCTGACCCGATGGTCCCTCCTCAAGGCAGTAGCCATCGCCGCCGGACGGGTAAAGGAAAACGAGGAGGAAGTCCTGCTGACCGAAAAGACCGAAGCGGCATTCCTGCCGCCGTTGCGCGCAACCAGCCTACGCGAAGGCCGGCTGATCCTCGTCGCCGAAGACAACGAAACCAATCAGAAGGTGATCCTGCGCCAACTCGCGTTGCTGGGCTTGGCGGCGGATATAGCCGGCAACGGCCGTCAAGCGCTGGAACATTGGCAGACCGGCGACTACGCGTTGCTACTCACCGACCTGCACATGCCCAAGATGGACGGTTATGCGCTGACTGCAACTATCCGCG
>SCST01000423.1 GCA_004299465.1 Methylovulum sp.
TGGTCGGTTTTGTAAACGATGCCGCTTTGTTGAAAAAACAATGCTTGGCTATCGTCCAAATGAGCATAAACCTCATCGGCTGCGTTGCGATACCAGCGGTCACGTACCGTGTTACGCGCCTCCACAGGTAACAGCGCGAGCACATTAAACTCACCCTCCATACGCAAAAAATCCATATAAAGCCTGGCCTGTAATTGATGGGCGACTGTGCCGAATACATCAAAACCTGCCACCAGCAGGTAATGTATCCGTTCCAGCAAGGGGTATCCCAGGATCATGGCGGTTTGCGGCTGCTCTCCAACCAAGCCCTGCACGACGCTGGCGCTGTCGAAGTTTCTGAAAACAGTGAGGGCGGCGTTGGGGTTATTGCCATCGCCATCCCATAACATGGACAAATTAGTTAAATTGTTGCCGACCAACACAGTGTTCATAAGCTTGCTTTTGGCATGCAGATAGTTGGTTTCTTCCCTTGCGTATGAACGCCATTTCAGCAAACCGGTGAAGTTTTCCTCGCCTATGGGCAGCTCAAGTTGCTTAAGTGTTGTCGCCAGGAACTTTTGGCTTTCCTGAATCGGATGGTCCGGATCTAGAAATCCAACCCAGAAATAGTCGTTGATGACATTGATTGCAACCTGTCCGCGACAAACCGGCCCTTTGATGAAACCCATGATAGTAAACTGCGCTTCTTCTAGCATCAGGCGATAACGCGAGCGCACCGGTAACTGCTCGAAAGCGACGAATGGATTTGCCGCAATCCCAGGTTCGTAAGAAGGCAATTGGGCAACACGGTAGGGCTCATCAATAAACCAGCTTTTGATGCGTTGCATCCGCGCGGCATTGAGTGCGTAAGGGTTATGGGTTTTTGCCAGCAATGATCCTTGCGCCGGGCGAAGACGATAAAAAACCCGTGGTACATGAGGATCGTCAAAAGGCCTGCGGGTGGCAATCAACTGAATGGGCCGGCCCGGCGGTGTTTTAGAACGCACCAGTTCAAAAAATTCGTGTTCGCCTTCGCCTAAATCGTCAAAATAAAGATGCGCCAGAAACCAATGCTCAAAAATATACCGGCTCATCAGTTGGGATTTTAGGCTGGCCCCATTTAAAAAACCTTCCCATTGTGCGACTCGATCAAGCTGGTTTTTCGCCAAGGGTCTTGCAGCTTCGACAGGTGCACCGGCCTCCAGCCAAGTCTGCAAGGTTTGTTGCTCTTTGTTGGATAGCGCAGGCAAACCATAAGGCATCCCCCATTCGGGATGCGCATCGGCGTATTGATCGAACTCCTCAATAGCCGGGCAAGATTCTGTCCTGTACAACGAGAAATCGAAGCGCTCAGTAGGCAGCAGACCCGACTTGGGGAAGCTGTGCCGACCCTTCAATGCCAGCATTCTTGCCATGACACCGGCTTCCCGATTGGCGACAGTATCAGGGTTGCGTTCATTAAGGACAGGATAAAAGTCTTTTGAGCGCCATTCGGTATTGCTTTGGGCGTCAGTAAACAACCGGCTCGGTGCCATCAAGAACAGTCTTAAGTCGTCATAGATTTTTTCCTTAGTCGCCCCGCGTGTGATCCCTTCGTAACTGCCCATTTGCAACTGGCAGGGTGCATCAAAGCAGCCGTGGCAAACGGCACAACGGCTATCGGTAATGGGTTTTACATCGTGCCGGTAAGTTACGGATGTTGCGGTAATCGCCGGATGATCGAAACGGGCGGGGTTTTCAAGTCCGTAGTGTTGATCGAGTTGGTAGCGCGTATAGGCTGCACAGCCCGCCAACAGAAATAAAACTGAAAATAGCAGTAAATTGCGCATATAACCTATGTTTGTTATTGCTGACCTATTCCATGCAGAATGATCCGGAGGCGTAGCAGGGGCTACGAGTTAAACACGGTTCTAACCATTCCAATCCGGCAATCACTGAACTTTAGATGTGTTTATCAGTGCATGACGTTTTTTTCAGAATACTTGTTATCTTGTGAATTATCGTCATCGCTGTTCGACCATAGCACACAAAGCTTGATAAGTCCGTTTAATTATTGCAATCAACCCCGTCCACGCGCTGCTCGATCAACAAACGGGGCGACATTAACATTCCCCAAAAACGCCAGGGTGGCATGAAGATTTTGCGGTGCTACCGGCTTGCCGGGTCTCATCATCGGGCCATAATGCAAAAAACAATCTTGAAATATCAGTCCTATCAAAACAGCCTATTTTTTCCAGAACTCGGGCACGAACAAGATGACGATGGAAAAGATTTGTACGCGTCCTAGCAGCATTGCAAATATACAGACACCGGTTTGGAAATCGCTCAGGCCCGCATAATTGCTGGCGGGACCGACCTGGTTAAGGCCTGGGCCTGCATTATTAAAGCAGGCAATGATCGCGCTGAAGGCGCTGAGAAAATCCAGGCCACTTAACAGCAATGCAAATACCAGGATAACGATGCTGATGAAATATAAAAATATGAATCCGGTCACCGAGGTCACAATTTTGTTATTGATGACGGTATCGCCGATTCGCAATGATTTTACGGCAGAGGGATGAATAAATTTAAACAGCTCCAGGCGGGCCTGCTTCATCAGGATAATCGTCCTGATCATGCGGATGCCCCCGCCCGTGGAACCCGATGATGCTGACAAACAGCTTAAAAACAGCATCCACATCGGCACAAAGATAGGCCACTGGTTAAAATCCTGCGTGGCAAAACCGCAATCGGCCGCAATACTCACCAAGTTAAACGACGCATGGCGCAATGCGGTAAAAAAGTCCGTATACGTGCCGGCATCGTACAGTACATAGGCTGCAATCACACAACTGCCCAGCACCAGTATTAAAAAAGCTCTCGCTTCCATGTCATCGGTATAGGGATTGAAAGAACGCTTTTTAAGCGCAATAAAATGCGTCGCAAAATTAATCGCCGCTAATAACTGAAAAACCGTCA
>SCST01000424.1 GCA_004299465.1 Methylovulum sp.
AGTGCCGCGGCTTTGCGGCACTCGAAGATGAAGCTAACCAGAACGCCGAATTTGACAAAAAACTCGCCGATGAAGAAGTCTGGATCAGGCAAGGCGTAAAAGCGCGCCGCACCCGCAACGAGGGCCGCGTCCGCGCACTGGAAAAATTGCGTGATGAACGCGCCCAGCGCCGCAATATACAAGGCACGGCAAAAATAGCCCTGAACCGGGGCGATGCCTCGGGTAAAAAAGTTATTGAAGTCGATGATATTTGTTTCAGCTACGGCGACAAACCCATCGTTAAACACTTTTCGACACTGATACAGCGCGGCGACAAAATCGGCTTGATCGGCGCTAACGGCGCCGGAAAATCAACCTTACTCAAACTATTGCTGAAACAACTGGAACCCGATAGCGGCGTCGTGGAGCAAGGTACGCGCCTGGAAATCGCTTACTTCGACCAATTACGCGACCAGCTCGACCCGAATATGACCGTTGCCGACACCGTTGCCGACGGCAATGATTTCGTCGAAATCGCCGGCAACAAAAGGCATGTCATGTCTTATCTGGGGGACTTCCTGTTTGCCCCGGCCAGGGCGCGCTCGCCCGTCAAGAGCTTGTCCGGCGGCGAGAAAAACCGCCTGTTGCTGGCGCGTTTATTTACCAAGCCGGCGAATCTTATCGTCATGGACGAACCGACCAACGACCTGGATCTCGAAACGCTGGAGCTGCTGGAAGAGAAACTCGTGAACTACGACGGCACCTTATTGCTGGTCAGCCATGATCGGGCTTTCCTGGACAACGTGGTCACCAGCGTTTTTGTGCTGGACGGCTCAGGCGCAGTCAACGAATTCATCGGCGGCTACAGCGACTGGCTGGCTTACTGCAAAGACGCCAGACAAGCGGCAGCCGCGATAAAAAAAACCGTAGACTCCCAAAAACAGCAAAAGCCGCCTGCCGCTAAAAAGAAGAAGCTGAGCTATAAAGAACAGCAGGAACTGGATAAATTGCCGGCCGTCATTGAAGAACTGGAAGCCCGGCAAGCCGCATTAACGCAGCAAATCAGCTCGCCCGATTTTTATGCTCAAACAGGCGCGGATCAGCAGGGTATTGTTGCCGGGACCTTAGACGAATTGAAACGGATAGAAACCAAGCTGGCAGCCGCTTACCAGCGCTGGGATGAACTGGAAGCGCTGACTGAAGAAGGTGTTGGGTAAGGCGTGATTATCAAAGTGCGGTTTTTGTAATTATTTGGCGCGCCGAGCGCTTAAGCCACGATGCTGGGTTGCGAAAAACAGGCAACCCAAGCTACGCGAGAATCTCCATAAATGAAAAAAGGAGGGGATCTGAATACTTGCAGTTTGTTTAGCCGTATAGTTTTATGCATAATGTATCCACGTTTTAAATTGTTTCAAGATTTTCAATGCGTTCAACACGGGGTTTAGGGATATGGCAGAATTGATGGGTAGTGGAGTCGAGTTGATGTTCGTCGGCATGGGTATCGTGTTTTTATTCCTGACGATGCTGGTCGTTGCGATTAATCTCATGTCATCGTTGGTACAGCGTTTTTTCCCCGATGTACCGCAGACAACGCTGGTTGTTCCCCCCACCGTAACCGGCGGTATTGATAAACAGACCGTGGCGGCGATTATCGCCGCCGTACAGCGCTATCGAAACAAGCAAAAATGATCACTTTTTTTGGGGGGGAGCTCTATAGTCGTTCGCCATACCAAGGACGCAGTTATGCAATCTATTCAATCGGCCGCAAGGTCAAATGATTAAAGGCTCACAGAGCAACCAGGAGAAACATA
>SCST01000425.1 GCA_004299465.1 Methylovulum sp.
TTGACCAATGACTGCCCTTTGCCTGATGACGACATGGTCGGCTTAACGAAGCAGGGGTAACCGATGCCGCCCGCAACCGCCGCTTCCAGTTCGGCAAACGATTCGGCAAAGGCGTAGGCCGAAGTCGGTATTTTAAGCTGCCTAGCAGCCAGGACCCGGATGCCTTCGCGGTTCATCGTCAATTGGATGGCGGTGGCGTTCGGCACCACGGTGCAATTGCCTTGCTCTTCAATGTCGAACAGCGCGCCGGTCGCAATCGCTTCGAGTTCCGGGATAATAAAATCCGGCTGTTCCAACGCTATCAATGCTTTTACCGCCTCGGCATCGGTCATGTCTATCGCATGCGAGCGATGCGCGACCTGGTGCGCAGGGGCGTTGGCATAACGGTCTACGGCAATGACTTCGACGCCATAGCGCTGCAGCGCGATCGCCAGTTCTTTACCGAGTTCGCCGCTGCCCAGTAATAAGGCTTTGGTCGCGCTGTTCGTCAGTGGTGTGCCGATATTCATGGACTGCCCTCGAGATAGTGGTCTATATCTTCTTTGGAGAAACCGATTTTTTTCGCGACGCGGTCGGCGTGACTGACGCGGGAAATGCCGGGAATGACTTTATAAGTCGGCGCGTCGTTCGCGAATTCGACCTGTCTCGGCAGACCTATGCGCTGATTGACGAACAAATCGACTAATTGGTGGTTATGCGTGATCAGGATAGTGCTGTTGCCTTTGCGGTAAAAACCGCCCAGCACATTCGACGACGATTCCATTTTCTCTTCGAAAGTCGTGCCTTCCGATAATTCGTCGAGTACGACCAGGCTCCTGGCCGTGCTCGCGAGAAAAATATCCTTCGTGCGTTTGAGTTCGGTGCCGAAACGGCCTTCGCCGTCACTCAAATGGCTGATTTCAGGGGCTTGGTAAAAAATCCTGTCGGCAACGGTTAGCGTTGCCGATTGGGCCGGGACAAAACAGCCGATTTGCGCCAGTAGTTGGATTTGCGTGACAGTCTTGCAAAATGCGGTTTTGCCGCCGCTATTAGGC
Source organism: Methylovulum sp. (assembly GCA_004299465.1). Lineage (GTDB taxonomy): Bacteria > Pseudomonadota > Gammaproteobacteria > Methylococcales > Methylomonadaceae > Methylovulum. Next base: position 1,035 of record SCST01000425.1, read on the forward strand.
CCGGTGACGAAGACCAGTTTATCGTCTTCCAACACCAGGTCATTGCCGACATAATCGCTGTGGATTTTGCTTAAGACCGGGTTTTTCGCGCCGCCCAGGTTGATCCGGTGATGTTCGCTGTCGACCAGCGTAGGCAGCACGACATCGTGTCCGAAATTGTCGGCAAATTTTAAAAATGACAATAATTCATCGAGCTGTCCGAGCGCATCCAGGGTTTTGGCGACGGCGGGCGAGCTTTTGTAGATGTTGCGTAGCGGGACAATGTAGTGGTCGCGGTCAAAACCGCCGACGATAGGAAAATAAAGCAGCAGCAGCGGGGTCAGGAAAATGGCTTCATCGGGAATGGCTTGCCTTATATCCGCCGGTGCAAAATGCGTCAGCAACCAGAAGGCCGCGAATACCAATGCCAACAATAAGGGTTTGATGATGCGGGGTATAAAAATGACGGCGGGCGAGAATGATCCCCGTCTTTCCTGCTTGCACTGAATGCCGTTTTCTGTGATATAGGCCGGGCCTTGCATCAGCGAGTAAGGGCGAGTGTCGGCAAAGGCGGTGATATGCTCGAACAGCCCTTTTAGATAAGTGCTTTTAGGGTTTTCGATGGTTTGAATGCCGCCGACCAGTTCCAGCATGAAGCGCACGCCTCTTTTATATTGCGGATAGCCGTAACCTTCAATTTCATGGGCTTCGCGCGCGGAGCCGAATGAGCCTAAAAAATCGCCGAACAGTAATAAGTAAAAATTGTTTTCATGCCCGGCGGCGGTTTGTACGGTATGTTCCAGCGCAGCTCTTAAGGCCGGGTTATCGCGCAGCTCCTCGACGGCTTCCTGCTTGGCCTGGATGTCATCGAGAGTGTCCAGCGGCTGGGTCAGGGAACGGTATAACACGGCCTGTCCGATCGTTGTCGCCGCATAATTGACGGCGTCGAAGAGCTTATCGACTTCGATCGTATTAAAAGCGCTCTCATCGATTACGCCGGCGCCGGTATCTAAAGGAGGGGTCGATTTAACAGAAGGCCAGGCATCATCCTGCCAAGTTGTAAGCAATTCTTTCATCGTTTCAGCTCGTTATTTTTTATGGTGCCAAAAACTGTATCTAATCAGGCCGGACTGAAGTTCGGCCTACCGTGAAACCAGACCCATTGTCGAAGCTATAACTATAGCCATTTAAACAGTTTGTTCAAGTACGGTAACTTTCAGCCTCTTGCTGTAGGGCGTGCTGCGCGCGCCATCAACGGACTGGTACGCTATCCACGCGCCGGAGAAGGCGTGCGCGGCACGCCCTACGCTTCAGGCAAGGATCTGAATAAGTTACCAAGTACGTTAATGACGACGTCGACATGCGCATCGCTATCGTTCAATGCCGGTATATAACGGTAATCCGCACCGCCGGCTGCTATAAATACCGCTTTGTTTTCAATGGCGATTTCTTCCAATGTCTCAAGGCAATCCACGGCAAATCCCGGACACACCATATCGACGGTTTTGATGCCTTGCCCCGGCAGGGCTTTCAAGGTGTTGACGCAGTATGGCTTTAGCCATTCGGCTTTGCCGAAGCGCGACTGGAAGACGATTATCCATTCATTGCCGTTAAGCCCCAGTTGTTCGGCAATCAGCGCCGCGGTTTTATGGCATTGGTGGAAATAAGGGTCGCCCCATGCCGTTAATCGCTCAGGCAGGCCGTGGAACGACATCATCAGTAATTCATTCTTGCCCTGCTCGCGCCATGCCTGCTTGATGGAATCGGCCACGGCGGCAATATAGCAAGCGTTCCGGTGATAATCGCTGATAAATTGGAGGCTGGGAATATGCCGCCATTGCTTGAGTTCGTTGACGACATCATCATAAACCGATGCCGTCGTGGTCGATGAATATTGAGGATACAGCGGCAGCACGATAATACGCTCAAGTCCCAGCGCTTTAAACTGTTGCAATTGCGTGGCGATGGCTGGTGTGCCGTAACGCATCGCATAAGCGACTTCAATGCCTTGGCCGCGGAGCCTGCCGGCTGTTTTTTCGCTTAACTGCCGGGTTAAAAATGTTAGCGGGGAGCCTTTTTCGGCATCCCACACTTTGCGGTAAGCTTTTGCCGACTTGGCCGGCCTGAACGGTAACACGGCGCCATGAAGAATGAGCCACCACACCGGTCTCTGGATGTTGACCACGCGCGGATCCCACAGGAAGTCTTTCAGGAATTTCCTGACCGCCGCCGTTGTCGGGGCGGCGGGTGAACCCAGGTTTGCCAGTAAAACGCCGGTGTTTGCGGGGATCATATAACGCTTAGCGGTTAATCAGGTTTAAAAATTCCGAGCGCGTACTGATATGTTGGCGGAAAATGCCCGTCATCACCGATGTCGTCATCACGGAATTCTGTTTTTCAACGCCGCGCATCATCATGCATAAATGCTTGGCTTCAATAACCACGGCAACGCCTCTTGCGTTAGTGGCCGTTTCAATGGCGTCGGCGATTTGCTTCGTCAGTTTTTCCTGGATTTGCAAACGCCGGGCATACATATCAACGATGCGCGCCACCTTCGATAAACCCAGCACTTTGCCTTGCGGCAAATAGCCGACATGGCATTTGCCGATAAACGGCAACAGGTGATGTTCACACAAAGAATACAATTCAATATCCTTAACGATCACCATGTCCTCGGTGTCGGCTGTAAAAATAGCACCATTCAGCACATCTTCCAGTGTTTTCTCGTAGCCGTTGTTTAAAAATTTAAATGCCTTGGCGGCACGCTTGGGGGTGTCAATCAAACCTTCGCGGTTTAAATTTTCACCGATGGCTTCGATAATTTTGGCGA
>SCST01000048.1 GCA_004299465.1 Methylovulum sp.
AGGATAATGCCTGACCAGTTGGGTGTGAATATCGACACCCGGAAAATAAGGCCTGACGACGGCAAATTTCGCCAACTCTTCATCGTTCATGTTTAACAGCAGCGGCGTACTGGTAAAACGCTTCTGGCGCTTGCGCTGCTTTTGGTACATTTCGATTTTTTCGTCGGGAATCGACAGCAGTTTCTGCAGTTTCAGCACCGTCTCATCGACATTGCCGATTTGCTCGGGAATCAGTTCCAGGCTGTAGGACGGTGTGTTTTCAGCCAGGATCTTGCCTTGCCGGTCATAAATGATACCTCGGGTAGGCACTAGCGGCACGATTTTCACGCTGTTGCTTTTAGCCATCGATGCATAATGCTCGTGGCCGACTATCTGTAAATAAACCAGCCGGACAATCAGCGCTGATGACAGCAGGATGATCACGATGAATGAGGCGACAATACGATTAAGAAATAAACGGTTCTCTACCGTATTGTCTTTTACAGAATAAATGCGGGACATGTCGCGGCTTACTCTTTAATGCGTCGTGATAACCGCCGGGATAAACGGACAAAGCGCATAACGGTAAACACCAAAGGCCAAAGCATCGTACCGGTAAAAACCGGCAGCCAGAAAGTACCGTGAAGCTGCGCGGGATGCTGCAAGTTTTTTATTAAAAACAGCAATAACTGGGATAGCAACAGGCAGAAAAAAATAAACAGGGCCTGCTGCAATAATGGAAACTGGCGCAGGCGCTTGTGCAATTTAAGGCACATATAGATGACCAACGAATAAGCCAGCGCATACTGGCCAAACAGCCTGCCCGTCAATACATCGGTGAGCAAACCAAATGTCCACGCATGAAAAATGCCGACGCGTTCGGGTACGGCCAGCGACCAGTAGATCAGCGCCAGCAGCACCCAATCAGGATTAAATAGCGCTACTGCGGGCGGTAGCGGCGCAATTCTCAAGCACATCGCGAGGATCAGGCTCAAAATAATTTTGCCGAAGCCGTAATAGTTATTCATGTGGAGACGCCTTTTCTGCAGGTTCGGTTGCCGGCGGTTTTGTGATCAGCGGAACCGGCGTTGTATTACTCCATACGATCATCAACTCCCTGTTACGGTCCAGCCTGGCTTTAGGCGTGGCGGTAATATTGGCGAATGGTTTATTCAGCTGCGACGTGAACTCATCGACGACAGCGACCGGATAGCCTTGCGGGAAGGTACCGCCTAAGCCCGATGTTATCAGCAGGTCGCCGGGACGAATATCGGCATTGCTGGGTAAAAACGGCAACACCAACCGGTTGATCTGGCCGCTGCCGACCGCAATCGTCAATAAACCGTTACGGTTAACCTGCACGGGAATCGCATGATTGGGATCGGTAATCAGCATGATTTCAGAGCTTAGCGGCAATGCCCGGAACACCTGGCCAACTACGCCGTTGGCGTCGAGCACGGGCTGCTGCGGATGCACGCCGAAACGGGTGCCTTTATTGACGACGACGATATGTTCGTAAGGCGCCATATTGACCGACAACAGTTCCGCTATCAATACCTGCTCACCGAGCTTAAAGGAATTCTCCAGTAACGCGCGTAAACGGATATTTTCCTTTTCCAGCGCTTCGAATTTAAGCAACTGGGTTTGATGAATGAGTTGTTCCTCGCGCAACCGCTCATTGTCTTTTTTTAACGCAGTATATGAGCTGATTGAATCGCTGGCCTGCTCAACGATGACGGCAGGCAAGTCGACCAGGTATTTTAGCGGATCGATAAAAAACGATAATGTGGCACGAAGGAAGTCCAGTTGCTGGCTTCTATGTTCGGCGACCAGTAATGCAATCGAAGCAATGACAGCAACGAGCAGGCGGGTGTTAATGGATGGGCCGGTGGCAAATAAAAGTTTTATAGCAGGATTCCTCGTTTCGTGTTCCCTGCATGGACAAACTACTCGATGCGGGAGATATTAATTGTTTCATAAGTGCTTGCACTAGAAATGGCCAGTCTTCGTTAAATGAGTTCGGCAAGCACTTATGAAATACACATAACTTATTGAATGGATATTACAATCCCAAAAGTTCTTGCACAGTATATTCAGAGTACTACGCAAGAACTTTTGGGAAAATTAATAGTGTGCAGGAACAGTGTTATCTACTCCTGCCAGATTGTGGATACTGGCGATAGGCATAACGCCATGGATGGCGTGTAGTAGGGTAATGCCACACAAGGGTGGTCACACCCGGAGGCAATCTATCTGCAATGCAGCGTCGAATTAAAAACGAATGTCCAAGAACGCCTCCCTATCGTGAGACGGTAGCCTTCTGCATCACTCCAGTGAAAACGTCGATAGGCCTTTTTTATCGAGCATCTCCAGGACCATGCCGCCGCCTCTCGCAACACAGGTCAACGGATCATCGGCGATAAACACCGGCAGGCCGGTTTCTTCAGCCAGCAAACGATCAATATCTTTTAATAACGCGCCGCCGCCGGTCAAATAAATGCCGCGGTTAGCGACATCGGCGCCGAGTTCGGGAGGAGTTTGCTCGAGCGCAACCTTGACTGCGCCGACTATGCCGGATAACGGCTCCTGCAAGGCTTCGAGAATTTCATTGCTGTTTAATGCAAAACTGCGCGGCACGCCTTCCGCGAGGTTACGGCCTTTAACCTCTATTTCCCTGACCTCGCTGCCCGGATAAGCAGTGCCGATTTCCAGCTTTATTCTCTCGGCCGTCGCTTCGCCGATCAAGGTGCCGTAATTCCGGCGGACATAGTTGATAATCGCTTCGTCAAAACGGTCGCCGCCGATGCGCACCGAGTTTGAGTAAACAATGCCGTTTATTGAAATAACAGCCACTTCGGAAGTACCGCCGCCAATATCCAGGACCATCGATCCGCAGGCTTCATCGACAGGTAAACCTGCGCCGATAGCGGCCGACATCGGCTCTTCAATCAAATAGACTTCACGGGCGCCGGCCATCGCGGCCGATTCCCGGATAGCGCGGCGTTCGACTTGCGTGGAACCGCAAGGAACGCAGATCAAGATGCGCGGACTCGGCCGCAGCAATTTGCTTTTATGGACTTTTTCTATAAAAAACCGCAACATGCGCTCGGTAATTGCAAAATCGGCGATGACGCCGTCTTTTAGCGGACGTATCGCCGTGATATTGCCTGGCGTGCGCCCCAGCATGCGTTTTGCATCGGCCCCGACAGCCGCAATGGTTTTATTGCCGCGAACTTTATCCTCTTTGATAGCCACTACTGACGGTTCATTCAGCACGATTCCCTGTCCCGGAATATATATCAGTGTATTAGCGGTTCCTAAGTCAATCGATAGATCATTAGAGAAAAGCCCGCGAATTCGTTTGAACATTTTTGCCTGTTTCCTTCAAGGAATAAAAATAGTAATACTGTATCAACCAAGCGGGCATTTGAGCAAGATATAAAGTATCATATTTAAATTGGCTGTTTATATGGAGTAAAGCGTGTTGCTAACAACAGAAGATGTAAAAAAAATTGCCTATCTGGCACGATTAGGCATTGAAAACCAAGATCTCGATGCGTACACAAAAGACTTGTCGAATATGCTCGATTTAATGACACGGATGAATGAACTGGACACGGAAGGCGTCCAGGCGATGGCCCATCCCTTGGACCAAGTGCAGCGGCTAAGATCCGACCTCATCACCGAAACTGAGCAGCGCGAACATTTCCAGGCTATCGCGCCGCAAGTCGAAGACGGCTTGTATCTGGTGCCGAAAGTAATTGAGTGAGGAAAATGCCCATGTACAACAAAACCATTAAAGAACTGGCGCAGGGCTTACGCTCCGGCGAATATTCCAGCGTCGAACTAACCCGCCATTTCCTGGCGCGCATCAAGCAATACCAACATTTGAACGCCTATATCACGGTCACCGAAGAGAGGGCGGTACGAGCCGCCGAAGCCGCCGATGCCCGTATCGCGGACGGCGATGCAACACTTTTAACAGGCATACCGATCGCGCAAAAAGACATCTTTTGCACGCTGGGTGTCAAGACCAGTTGCGGTTCAAAAATGCTGGATAATTTTATTGCACCGTATAACGCCACGGTCGTCGAAAAGCTCGACCAGGCCGGCGCGGTCATGCTCGGCAAGCTCAATATGGACGAGTTTGCAATGGGTTCGTCCAATGAAAACAGTTATTACGGCGCCGTCAAAAACCCGTGGAATACCGATGCCGTTCCCGGCGGCTCATCAGGCGGATCGGCGGTCGCGGTTGCGGCCGGTCTCGCCGTCTGCGCCACCGGTACGGATACCGGCGGCTCGATCCGCCAACCGGCGGCTTTTTGCGGCATCACCGGCCTAAAACCGACGTATGGACGGGTATCCCGCTACGGCATGATCGCCTATGCATCGAGCCTGGACCAAGGCGGCCCGATGGCCCGTAGTGCCGAAGACGCCGCCGTACTGTTGCAAGTTATGGCCGGGTTTGATGACAAAGACTCAACCAGCGTCGAATATCCCGTACCCGATTATTCAGCCGAGCTTAACAAGCCGCTGGCGGGCCTGAAAATTGGCCTGCCTACGGAATTTTTCGGCGACGGCTTGAGCGCTAATATTGCCGCCGACCTCGATAACGCGAGGAACGAATACCGGCGCTTGGGAGCGGAAATCATCGAACTTTCGATGCCTACGCTGAAACTGGCTATCCCCGCCTATTATGTCATCGCCTCAGCCGAATGCTCATCCAACCTGTCGCGCTTCGACGGCGTGCGCTACGGCTATCGCTGCGCAAATCCGGCGGACTTGACGGATTTGTACATACGCTCGCGCGGCGAAGCTTTCGGCAAGGAAGTCAAACGACGCATACTGATGGGCACGTATGCATTGTCGGCAGGCTATTACGATGCGTATTACCTGAAGGCGCAAAAAATCCGCAGGCTGATCAGCGATGATTTTAAAAGCGCGTTATCGAAAGTTGATGTCATCATGAGCCCGGTCACGCCGACTAACGCCTTCGGTATCGGCGAAAAAACGGCGGACCCCATCCAAATGTACCTGGAAGACTTGTATACCATTGCGATCAACCTCGCAGGCCTGCCCGCGATGTCGATCCCCGCCGGCTTCAGCGCGGATAAAAACGGGTCGCCGGCAATGCCGGTTGGCTTACAAATCATCGGCAATTATTTTGCCGAAGCCAGGCTATTGAATATCGCCCATCAATACCAGCAAATAACCGATTGGCATACGCGGATTCCTGACGGATTTGAGTAACGATCATGGCTACCATTACGCAGCTTTCTCAATTGGACTTAAACGCGACCTACAGTTACGCCGATTATTTGACCTGGCAACTGGAAGAGACCGTTGAACTGATACGCGGCAAAATCATGCTGATGTCGCCTGCGCCGAATGTCAGGCACCAGGTTATTTCGCGCAATCTATTGCTGGCAATCGGTAATTATCTTCATAAAAAATCTTGCCAGGTCTTTAATGCGCCGTTCGATGTCAGCCTCTATGACCGGCGAAAATCAATACTGGCGGACAGGGAGATTTACAGCGTCGTCCAGCCCGATTTATGCGTCATTTGCGACCGCGAAAAACTGACTACTCTCGGTTGCAGCGGCGCACCGGACTGGATTATAGAAATCCTGTCCCCCGGCAATACCAAAAAAGAGATGCGCCTGAAATATGCGCTATACCAGGAAAACGGCGTAACCGAATATTGGCTGGTATACCCATACGAACAGGCGGTTTATCAATTTGTATTAAACCCTGATAGCAATTTATATCAATTAGCCGCGATGTACGCCGGCGACGACATCGCGAAACCTTATCTTTTTCCTGAATTGCACATTGATTTAGCTGACGTTTTTGCCGAGTAACCCACTATCTTAAAGAAAATTATGACGACATCATCATACCCCCAGGGGCATAAATGGGAAGCCGTAATCGGCCTCGAAATCCATACCCAACTCGCGACAAAATCAAAAATATTCTCCGGCGCATCGACCGCTTACGGTGCGGAGCCTAACACACAGGCTTGTGCGGTCGACCTGGGTTTACCGGGCGTATTGCCGGTGTTGAACGAAGACGCCGTACATAAAGCGGTCATGTTCGGCATGGCTATCGAAGCCGAGATAGCGCACCATAGCGTCTTCGCCAGAAAAAATTATTTTTATCCCGACCTGCCTAAAGGTTATCAAATCAGCCAGATGGATTTGCCTATCGTTGGTGTCGGGCACCTGGATATTGACGTGGACGGCGAAACCAAGCGCATCGGCATTACCCGCGCCCATCTTGAGGAAGATGCCGGCAAATCGCTGCATGAGAGTTTTCACGGCTTGAGCGGCATCGATTTAAACCGTGCCGGAACACCGCTGCTGGAAATCGTTTCCGAACCGGATATGCGTTCGGCCAAGGAAGCCGTAGCCTATATGCGCAAGCTGCATGAACTGGTGCGTTATTTGGGCATTTGCGACGGCAATATGCAGGAAGGCTCGTTCCGTTGCGACGCCAATGTTTCCGTGCGGCCTAAAGGCCAGCAAAGCTTCGGCACGCGCGCCGAAATCAAGAACATCAACTCGTTCAAATTTGTTGAAAAGGCGATTAACCATGAAATCGAGCGGCAAATCGAGTTAATAGAAAACGGCGGCAGCGTCGTCCAGGAGACCCGCCTTTACGATTCCGTAAAAGATGAAACACGCTCGATGCGCAGCAAGGAAGAAGCCAACGATTACCGGTATTTCCCCGACCCGGATTTATTACCGGTAAAAATTGATGACGCTTTCAAGGCGCAGGTTAAAGGAGAGTTGCCGGAATTACCCGATGCCAAAAAACAGCGCTTTAAAACCGATTACCAATTGGATAATGAAAATGCCGCTATACTGACCTCGTCCCGTGCGCTGGCGGATTATTTTGAAGCCGTCGTCAAAGCCTCGGCCTGCGAAGCGAAACTCTGTGCGAACTGGGTAAGCGGTGAACTTTCCGCCGCTCTCAATAAAACGGACCTGGACATCACCGAATCGCCCGTGAATTCCGCGCAACTGGCTGGTTTATTGGCACGTATCAGCGACAACACCATCTCCGGGAAAATTGCCAAGCAAGTCTTTGAAGCACTTTGGCAACAGCAGGGTTCAAACGCCGATGAGATTATCGAAGCGCAAGGCTTGAAACAAATCACCGATACCGGTGCTATCGAAGCGATTATCGACAAAATTATCGCCGATAATCCAGGTCAGGTTGAACAATACCGTAGCGGTAAAGATAAAGTGTTCGGTTTTTTTGTCGGGCAAGTCATGAAAGAAATGCAAGGCAAGGCCAATCCGGCTGAAGTCAATAAAATGCTGGTGGCTAAGCTTAAGAAATAACGTATTGTGCTTTCATTTTTCGATTTGCTCAAAGCAAAATTCCTTACCAGAGATTAAAGCTTTGCCTGCACCGTGCAGGCAAAGTTTACGCGCCATGACCTTAACCCTAGGCAATAGCGCGAACATGCCTAAAACTATCCAGCCAGCTTCCCTCTACACATGCGGTTTAAACAATCAGGCAGCAAACGCTAAGCCTGATAAACCAGTACCCATAAACACAGCGTACTGACTAAACTTAAAGTTTAGTCATTCGCGGCATAAAAAGCCCTGCGTCGTAACAAAACTCGAGGATCCAGTTTAGCGGCTAAGATAAGCCGATTAATGTGCGGGGTAAAAAGTTGAATTATTCTGTTTGTAACGCTTCAGATCCTTGCCTGAAGCGTAGGGCGTGCTGCGCGCGCCTTCTCTGGCTGTGGATAAACATGCCAGTCCGTTGATGGCGCGCACAGCACGCCCTACAGCAAGAGGCTGAATAGTTACTCCTGTTTTTGGTATTTCCTAAAACATCCATGCTCGCAAGAGACAAGCCGCCTGTTTTTCAAGCTATACAATAATTTAATTGTGTTGTTGATTTTATTTGATACTGAATTAAAGCAAGCTCGCGTTGATAATTATAATGAAATAATCTTTCTATATTTATTACTATTAGCGAATAAAAAATTGTTGAAAAGCCTTTATTTTTATTTTAAATCATTGCGTTATTTTAAAAATACCACTGTTATTTAACTGTGCTTAAGCTGTGCATAAAAAAAATATTAATTGTTTTGCTTTTTTATACACAGAACCAGCCACAGAAATAGCCTGCTTTATACACAAGCTTATCCCCATTAATGTGATAAGGTCCTTAGCAAATTAGAGTAGTCTTCGGCTATTTTGTGATCGGATTCTTTTAATTCACTGATCCTTTTGCAAGCGTTGATCACTGTGGTGTGATCGCGGCCGCCAAATGCACTGCCTATTTCAGGAAAGCTGTGAGAGGTTAATTCCCTTGCCAGGCACATGGCTATTTGTCTAGGTCGCGTGATGGTTTGTTTCCTGTTTTTCGACGATAAATCGGAAACACGAATCTTGAAATATTCAGCGACTGTTTTCTGGATATTATCGATATTGACCAATTTATCCTGCAGGGAAATCAAGTCATGAAGCGCTTCCTTGGTAAATTCGGTGGTAATTTCACGGCCGGTAAATTGTGCATTGGCAATAACACGGCGCAATGCGCCTTCAAGGTCCCTGACATTCGACGGAATGCGTTTCGCAATAAAAAATGCGACTTCCTGCGCGAGGTTGACGTTAACCAGTTGCGCTTTTTTCATCAAAATAGCGGCCCTGGTTTCCATGTCGGGAGGCTCTATTGAGACGGGCAGCCCCCATCCGAATCGCGATTTTAAACGGTCTTCAAGCCCTATGATTTCTTTCGGGTATTTGTCGCAGGTCAAAACCACCTGGTGCTTTTTTTCCAGCAAAGTATTGAACGTATGGAAAAACTCTTCCTGGGAACGTTCCTTGCCGGCAAAAAACTGGATATCGTCGATCAATAACACATCGATGGCGCGATAAAACTGCTTAAAAGCATCGATAGTATTTTGCTGCAAGGCCCTAACCATATCCTGGACAAATTTTTCGGAATGCAGGTAAACGATATTGGCCGATGGGTTTTTGTGTAAGACGGCATTGCCTATCGCGTGCATCAGATGCGTTTTACCGAGGCCGGAACTGCCGTAGATCAGCAAGGGGTTATAGGCTTTACCGCTGTTTTCTGAAACCTGGACCGAAGCGGCTCTCGCTAATTGATTGGATTTGCCTTCGACAAAATTATCAAAGGTAAAGGCCTTGTTAAGAAAATTAGGCGTGGATTTTTTGGTTTCAGCTGGTTTTGCAATAGTCGCAGCAACAGGCGCCGATGATTTCCTGGAACCGATTTCCAGCGTTAATGTTAAAGCCCCGTTGGAAAACTCATGAATGGTTTCTTCAATTTTTGCAAAATGATGTTGTTTAACCCAGTCCAACACGAAACGGTTAGGCGCCAGTAATTTAATATGCCCCTCACTTTCTATGGCTTGCAGCGGACGTATCCAGGTACTGAAATCCGCATTGGCGATTTCATTTTCAAGTTTAGCGAGGCAGTTATCCCAAATTGAACGCATTGAAGTAGATAAGATATTGATTTATGAGGTGAGAGAATGGCAAGTGCCAGCACTATACAGTAATAAAACATTACACTACAGAATTGACACGCTAGGCCGTTTATTCTATCATCCAACGTCTTTTTTATCCGTTTTTGATAACACTTCCCATTAGGCATTAGCAACAATGAAAAGAACATACCAGCCCAGCAAAATTAAACGCGTCAGAACCCATGGCTTTCGTGCCAGAATGGCAACCGTAGGCGGCCGTAAGGTGTTGAATGCACGCAGAGCAAAAGGCCGCTATAAATTAGCGCTTTAAATCGTTTGTGTGTTTGTTGTGTGGCGAACAACGATTTTAGTTTTCCCCCGCAGTGCCGGTTAAAAAAACCCGCTGAATATAAAAAAGTTTTTGCTAAGCCCGTAAAATCCAGTGACCAGTATTTTATCTTGTTAGCGATAAGAAATGATTTGGACCACCCGAGATTAGGCTTGGCGATTGCCAAAAAAAATATAAAAAAAGCCGTACATAGGAATGTGATTAAACGGACTGTCCGGGAAAATTTTAGATTACAACAACATTTAGGGAATATCGATATTGTTGTTTTAGCCCGCAAGGAAGCCGTCGATGCTCCGTTGGAATTATTAAGAAAGTCATTGGAAAAACATTGGCTAAAGTTGGTAACCCGATGCGCTTCATACTCATAGCAATTATAAAGTTTTACAAATACTTTATCAGTCCCTTGCTTGGGTCTAACTGTCGTTTTTATCCAAGCTGCTCAACTTATTCCTTGGAAGCACTCCAGCGCCACGGTGCTGTTGCCGGTTCCTATCTCACGCTCAGAAGATTATTAAAATGCCATCCTTTTCATGAAGGTGGCATTGATCCCGTTCCAGAAAAATTTGGTAATAAGAATGGATAATATAAGATTTGTATTAATCGTAACGTTTGCAATGCTGGTTTTGATGCTGTCGCAGGCATGGCAAGAGGACTACGGTCCAAAAGCCGAAATAGCCGCCGTTACAAGCCCGGATGCCGCCAACGTTAAAGAAGATTTGCCTTCCACATCGAATGCACCGGCACCGATGGAAACCGCGTCACAAAATCCCTCAACCGTATCTGCCGCCATCTCATCGGCGACTAAAATCATTACCGTTAAAACCGACGTTATCGATCTCGAAATTGATACGCAAGGCGGCACTATCCGCAAGCTGGATTTATTGGCTTATCCTGTTGAACGGGACAATTCGGTCGTCAATAAATTACGCAATATGGTTGGTTTGGAAGTTGCGGAAAAAAATCATGCCCCGGTCAGGTTGTTTAACAGCAGCACGGACAAAATGTTTGTTGCGCAAAGCGGCTTGATTGCAGGCAGTGGCCTTGAGGCGGCGCCGAATCATTACACTATTTTTAACAGCGATAATGACAGTTATACCCTGCAACCAGGACAGGACAGCTTCAACGTTCCTCTGGCATGGACGGATAACAACGGTCTGACCATTAACAAAATATTTACGTTTAAGCGCGGCAGCTATGAAATAACGCTCGCACAAGAAATCAAAAATGCGTCCGGAAAAACATGGTCAGGTCGGCAATACAGCCAATTATTGCGCGTGCCGGATACTGAAAACCAGGGCAATTTGCTGACCGGCGGCATGCGGGCTTATGACGGCGGCGTTATTTATACCCAAAAAGATAAATACCAGAAAATCAGTTTTGACGATATGGCCGACAAGAATCTTGATGTCGCGACTCAAGGCGGTTGGGCGGCGATGATCCAGCATTATTTTGCATCGGCATGGATTCCACCGGCGGACCAGGAAAACCATTTTTATACCAAGCCATTGCAGGATGGGCGTTATGTGATCGGATCGTATTCACCGATTGTTAGCGTTGATAACAATGCATCAACGCAACTGGTTTCGCAACTGTTTGCCGGCCCGAAAATCCAGCCGGTTATGGAAAAAATAGCCGCGGGTCTTGAACTGACCGTCGATTACAGTGTACTGACTTTTATCGGCAAACCGATTTACTGGTTATTGAACCAGATCCATAACCTGGCCGGTAACTGGGGCGTGGCGATTATCGGCGTAACGCTGTGCATCAAGTTATTGTTTTTCCCGTTATCGCAAGCCAGTTTCAAGTCAATGGCGAAAATGCGTAAAATCCAGCCGCGCCTTAAAGAGCTGCAGGAGCGTTTCAAGGATGACCGGGTGCGCTTTAATACCGAAATGATGGCTATGTACAAGAAGGAAAAGGTCAATCCCTTGGGCGGTTGTTTGCCGGTACTGGTGCAGATTCCGGTATTTATGTGCCTTTACTGGGTGTTGAGTGAAACTGTCGAATTCCGTCAGGCGCCTTTCATGCTGTGGATACAGGACTTATCGGTGCAGGACCCGTTCTATATCTTGCCGCTGATCATGGGCTTGACGATGAAAATCCAGCAAAGCCTGAACCCGGCGCCGATAGATCCTATCCAGGCGAAAGTCATGAAGATGTTCCCTATCGTGTTCACCGTGTTCTTCCTGTTCTTCCCGGCCGGCCTAGTTTTGTACTGGGTTGTCAACAATACCTTGTCGATTGTCCAGCAATGGTATATCACCAAGAGCATTGCTGAAGCACACTAAGTTTTTGAGTGGAGCTTGAGTTCGACACTATTGCAGCGATTGCGACATCGCCAGGAAATGGCGGTGTCGGCATTATTCGCATATCAGGGCCGTCGGTTCTCGACATTGCCGAAAAATTGCTTACTAAACCCTTAACGCCCAGGACAGCCGTTTATTCAGCATTTATCGATGCCGACGGTTCGGTGCTGGATTCCGGTATCGCCCTTTATTTCCCCGCACCTGCGTCCTACACCGGCGAAGACATACTGGAATTGCAGGGGCATGGCGGCTCAGTCGTGCTGGACATGCTGCTACGGCGGGTCTTGTCATTAGGTGCAAGATTAGCCAATCCAGGCGAATTCACTGAACGCGCTTTTCTCAACAACAAACTGGACTTGGCCCAGGCCGAAGCGGTCGCAGACTTAATCGAAAGCAGCACCGAACAATCGGTGCGTTCCGCGCAAAAATCCATGCAAGGCGTTTTTTCAGCGCAAATCAATGCGCTGGTCGAAGATCTTACTGAACTTAGGATTTATGTCGAAGCCGCTATTGATTTTGTCGATGAAGAAATCGACTTCCTGACCGATGGCGTCGTTGAAAACCGCATCATCCGGCTATTGGAAGGCATTCAGCAAATCCGGAAAACAGCCCGGCAAGGCCGCTTATTGCGCGACGGCATGACCGTTGTTTTAGCAGGCAAACCGAATGCCGGCAAATCCAGCCTGCTGAACGCGCTGGCTGGACATGAAGCGGCAATAGTCACCGACATCGCCGGGACTACCCGCGACATACTCAGGGAACGCATACAGCTGGACGGCATGCCGCTGCATATCATCGATACGGCGGGGTTGAGAGAAAGCGACAACGTGATCGAACAGGAAGGCATCCGGCGCGCCCGTGTAGAAATCGACAAAGCCGATAAAATCCTGTTGCTGATCGACGCCAGGGAACCCGAACCCGAAGAGCTGCTGGCCAGCTTGGCCAGCCCTCTTAATATTACCCGCATCTACAATAAAATAGATTTGTTAGGTCTAGCCCCGTCAATAAGCCAAACGGGGCAGGGCACGCAAATTTATGTGTCGATTAAAACCGGCGACGGCATGGATTTGCTGACCCGGCATCTCAAGGAAAGCGTTGGCTACAATGACGCCGCAGCCAATGTTTTTATCGCCCGCACCCGGCATCTGGAAGCGCTAAAAGCCGCCTATGAATTTTCCGAATCTGCGTTAAATCAATTACGGGTCAGCCAAGCGGCGGAACTTGTCGCCGAGGACTTGCGGCAGGCGCAGCAAAGCCTGGCCGAAATCACCGGGCAGGTTACTTCAGATGATTTATTGGGAAAGATTTTTTCCAGTTTTTGTATCGGGAAATAATGTATTCCCTCACGCCCACTCAACTCGACAAACGCTGCTGCCATTGCGCGATTTTTGCCATTAATTCAACAAGGTTAATCGTTGTCAGCTGGCGCTGGTTTAGCAAACGCTTGCCGGCAACCCAGACATCGGTCACTTGCTTGCGGCTGGCG
>SCST01000426.1 GCA_004299465.1 Methylovulum sp.
ACCGCAACCGGTGTTGTCTTCAATGAAGCCAGTTCAGGTGCGTTAATTGAAGCCATCAAACGGGCTATGCTTTTATACAACAGCCAGGACATCTGGAATAAAATGCAGATTGATGCCATGCAAAAAGATTTTTCGTGGCAACGTAGCGCCGAACAGTACCTGGCGTTATATCAAAACATTTAATGGCCTGCTCATAGGGACGCAAGCCTTGCGTCCCTTCCCTACGGAGGTACCAATTGAAAGTCAAATGCCTGCTATTGATAGTCATGGCGCTGTCCAGCCTGATGCCGGTGGCGGCGGAAACAACGCTTGAAGTCATTCCGATATACAACCGCCCTGCGTCGGAAATCCAGCCATTGCTGAGCCCATTGCTGGAATACACCGATTGGATAGGCGCAGACGGTTCCAATTTACTGGTCAGGACAACGCCTGAACGGCTGGCTCAAATCAAGGCGCTGATTGATCAACTGGACATCCCGCAACATAACCTGCTTATCACGGTCATACAAAGCAATCATACGACCGCCGACCGGCTTAACGCCGCCACCCGGATACAACTGAACAGCCCCGTTAATAAGCCGTCGAAATCCGGCATCAGGCTGGACAGCCGTTATTATCAAACCCAGGATAATAACGCCAATGAAAGCACGCAGACCATCAGGACACTGGAAGGCAACACCGCTTATATCAAGACGGGAAACAGCTATCCGGTACAAAACATACAGCTATACCCCGGTGCTTACGGCTACCCCGGTGTGTCAAGCCGCACTGAATTTATTGCCGCCACGACGGGCTTTGCCGTGACCCCGAGGCTTGCAGGGCAAGCAGTCATCCTTGAAATAGCCCCGTGGTCGGACAATATGAATGCGCGCGGTCAAATCGAAACCCAGGGCGCGCAAACAAAGGTAAAAGTTAAGCTCGGTGAATGGATAGAGCTTGGCACTGCAGGCGAATACGTCCAGGGCAACACCAGCACACGTAGCGCACATCGCTGGCAAACCGGTGAAAACAGCTTGCATATTTTAGTCAAGGTAGATAAAGCCAATTGATGCCGTAGGCATTCAAGAACAAGGAATTGGGCCTTGTTTGGATGCACAACAACTTTTCGGATATTTTAAACCGTATCATCCTGGAGCCGAGTCATCCAGGGTTCCGGCGCGGACGGATCGACATGGAAAGCAAGCGCTTCGGGTTTGTGCAACAGGCCTTCCTCGCCCGAGGCGTTGGGATTTAACTGCCTTTTTTCGACAAAATCCACCATCCGGCGGGCGTTATAAATCACCAATACACGATAACCCTGGCTGCTGTGATAAACCTGGTAGGCGATATTGCTTTCATCAAACGCCGGGTTCCTGGCGATCAATGCGGCTATTTTACCGGCATCACCCCCGGCCAGGTTTTTTAAAACCGAATCATCGTGGCAATTAAGCAATGACTTCAGGTAGTCAGCCAAAGAACCCGCCATTTGATGCCGTTGCAATGCGCGCACTTCCTCATCGGCAAAATCAAAGCTTTCCGCGACCAGGTAGTGTTTGTCCCGCTCGCCGTCATTGGCGAACAGCGACAGTTTTTTCAAGGCCGGATGCTGCAATGCGTCCAGGAACGAGCCGGGCGCGCGTATGTGCTTATCGACGGTGACCACCCACGGCAACGCGCGGCCGGTTTTTTCAAAGCGCTCCTGGACGCTTTTAATAACGGCTGAGCGCGGCAGTTCATCTTCACGCCCTTGCGGTTTTACAATAAAGGCATCGACGGCGGTGATCTGGGTATGAAACCCGGCGGTACTGAACTCGCTGATAATGTCCTGATAGCGCGGCTTATACGGAATGCCGGTGCCGTCATAGAGGATATTGATGCGCAATGCCCTGGCATGGCGCGAAACCAGGCCGCGCAGTCTGTTCGCGAACGGTTCGACAAACACATAATCATCGCTGTGATGGCTGGCTGCGGTCAGCACCGTGTATAAATCGCTGAGTTTACGGAATTCATCCAGCGATGCGATGACGAAATTATCGCCGCATTGCGCGACGGCCATTTCCTCAACCGCTGTTTTACCGGCTCCCGCACCGCCCATGCACATAAACAGTTTGGGCTTGGCGTCCGCCGCTTTGCCTTCGAAAATCGCGTCCTTGGCCTGGTCGAGTTTTTTCGTGATATTGCCGATCCTGTCGTAAGCTATTTCGACGCCGCGCCGCAAGCGCTCATCACCTTCTGCTTCGTTTAACAGCCGGCTTTTCAAGGCCTCGTTATTCGCCAGGTCAAAAACCGTCGCATTGTCGCCGACACATTGCTTCAATAACTGCAGCAGCTCGGTATGGCCCGGCGCGCGCAGGCCGGTCAGGATATTGACATCCAGGCAAAACAGCGGCGCGGTGCCGTTTTCATCGATGCGGATACCGTCAATCCGGGTCACTTCGGCACCGTGTAAGCGCTCCGTGCCCGGCAAATAACCGATCACCGTTTCGGAAAGCGCCGGCGGGTAATCGGCAAACTGTTTGCCGGGCAAAAACAGTTCTTCCCGGATACTGTACAACGGCACCAGCCCGCCGTTGACGGTCACCAGACAGGCTATGCCGTCTTGCGTTTCATGAAACAAAAACGGGATGCCCTGGACAAATTTCCTGTGTTCCGGCCACTTGCCATAGCCGTTCGGCCTGTTTTGCAGGCTTTTGCTGCACACCGGGTCCAGCGCATGCCGGAAAGCCAGCGTGATGTCTTCCAGGCTGCTTTGAGGATGGTGCAGGGCCACGGAATCGCTCGCCGCCAAGCGCCTGAAATCGATGCCCTGCTCATAAACGCCTTTGAAAGCCGGCAGGTTGCCCAACGCTATCATAAAAAAATCCAGCGTGATGCGGTTGCCATAGCTAAACGGCCTGACGAAACGCATTTTCTGGTAAAACACGCTTAATCTTTCGGCGATATTTTCAGTCCGGATGATGAAACCGTTATTATCGAAAATAGCGGTATCCCTGTTGTCATCGCCATCCAAAACCAGCCCCTCTATCGCGATGCGGAACTGTTTGCGTTTGGCGGCATCGGGCATGGTGCCCGGCCTGTGGCTGACCGTTGCCTGGTCTTTCCAGTCATAAAACATCTCGCGGTGAATACGCGAAAAAAGTTCAGTCAGGTAGGTCACGCGCTTGGCCTGGTCGTGCGAAACCGTATTCTCGATTTCGCGTTGCAAGGTGCGTAACACGATACAGCCGCGCGCAATCGCCAATGCTATACGTAACTTTTTCAGTTGCCGGTATGCCTGGATTTTGCAGGCAGTGCTGATATTCACTTGCGCGCTTGGCTGTCGAGCCTGGCCGGATTAAGCTTCATTTCGTGAGTAAGGTAATTGCTGCCTGCGCCAATCTTTCGCCGAATTTGACATAGCCTTCATCGGTATAATGCAATTCATCCTTGTCGCCATTAAGGTCGTCGGTATCAACCCAGGCGCTACGGCTATCCGCTCCGGCTACCTGCATCTGGGCGTTGCGCACTTTTTCCCACTCGCCACGGAGTTTTGGCCGCTTCAAGCCGTAATCACTGAGCCGTCCCAGCACAACATAAATGTCGTCGCGTCCAATATCGTGTTTTAATTGGTCAAGCACGCCACACAGTTCGGCGGCATATTGGTCGCCATGCTGTTCCTTGGCATCCCTCTCGCCCTGCATCCAGACAAAAGTTACCGTGCTGAAATTATTCTTTGCAGCATCGGCATTAACCTTAGCAATCAATCTGTCATAGAGATTGCCGACGGCCGCCTTTTCGCCTTTTGAGGGCAACGCTTTTTTATTCCAGCGGCGGATAGGCTGGCCGCCTTTTGCATCCTTGATGACGATGATCTGATCGCCTGGAAATGCTTTCTTCAGTGTCGGCGTAAACGACGCATCGGGGTCAAGCCTGACCATGTTCGACTGCCCGGAAAGAATGAACAAGCGGGTTTTGTGCGACTGCGCATCGTCGGCGGCCATCGCCATCGTGCACCAGAACAACAGGACTATACTGATAATTTTTCTCATAAACCGATCTCTCCTCACTTTAAAATATTGGGAACTATCCAGATCCTTGCTTGACGCGTAGGGCGTGCCGCGCGCGCCTTCTCCAGCGCGTGGATGACGTGCCAGTCCGTTGATGGCGCGCGCGGCACGCCCAACATTGGCTGTATTCAGCTCGCAGACTTCGCAAACCCGATAATTTCGCCGATCATTACCGCGCCAAACTGTTTATTGGCATGGTAGCCGTCCGCCGGATTGTCGTGCCGGTATGCTTCGTGCATGAATCCATCTGCGTCATAACAAGCGCCGGGCACATCGATGACCGGCACGTCTTTTGAGGCCAGCCATTCGCGCATGACTTTCCGGTAAAACTCATCGACATAGGCAATGATGTCTTGATTAACCAGTTCCAGTACCGGGTGATGCTTATAAGGCTTAGGCGCTTCGATAACAAACACCTTAACACCCACGCGCTTCAGCAATTCAAGCAATTGCATCGTGTAATGCTGTTCCTCTACAACGACATGCCGTAACAGGCTTGCTGAAACCGGCGCCTGGCCGGCTTCTGGCGTAAACGGCGTATAATTTTGCCAGTAGTCCTTGTTTCTCCATATCCTGGTCGCATGTAGCGGTCCGCAAATCCCGTAATAATCGTAATGTTGCTGCTCATCGGCAAACGGCAGCCTTTTTATACGCCGCAGATGCTTCTCGTGGATCATTTCGGCAAAATCGCCCCTATCTATAAAAAACGGCGTCGTCATACTGATTCCGCCACCCAATTGCTGCACATCAATTTGACAGTCCTGAGGCACATCACCCTGGCTTATCAACATATCCACACCCGTTTTCAGCGCCGCCGTATGCGAATCCCCGGTAACAAAAATTTTCATGCCTTAACCCCTAAGCCCCAAAAACAGC
>SCST01000834.1 GCA_004299465.1 Methylovulum sp.
TTTTGATTTCAGGACATTTGATGTCGCGAAATACATAAAGCAGGAGAACAGTGTGCTTTTCCTCAGGGGAAAGGATATGAACAGAGATGGAAAAATAGCAAAGGATGACGAGGGTAATGAAGAAGGAGAGGACTATCTTCATCCGGTTTTAGCCATGCTGGTTGTGCAGCATAATATTGCGAAGAATCCAGAGCCAGACCTGACAGTAAACCTAGAAAACGGTAACTTCGTGGTGGGAGAGAACACCATCACTGCGCTCCTCAGGAATTACGGCGGATTATATGAAAAAGACTACAAGTTAAAAATTTTTAATGATGACATGGAAATTTGTTCAGATACTGTTCGTATGGATGCCAGCGGAATCAAAATATTTGATTGCCGATGGAATGCCACCCATGGAATGCACACCATATCCGCAAAAGTCGATGCTGAAAACGTTGTACTGGAGTCTAATGAGACAAACAATATAGATATAATGAAAACTTATGTCAAGAGCAAGCCTGATCTATCTGTTAAGATCTTGACGCCAGAGGCAAATAATAACGCATCTGATGTAAAAAAGGCAGGCATGATTCTTGGAGTACTTGTACTGCCAATGTTTATTGCCAGAAAAAGACGGAGAGCTTTTTTTACAGTTTTAATAATGCTTGCCTTATCTTTTAGCGGATGTGTTAATAATGAAAAGCCTCAGGAAAACGTGCTCAGTTTTTCAATCCCGGTTGAGGTTACGAATAACGGCGAAACTGCTGCACAGAATTTCGATATTACTCTATATGTGGACGGGGAGAAAAGTACAACAAAGTATATTACTGCACTGGAAGGGGGCACATCTACCATAGAAAAACTTTCCATAGCAGTGGGGAGAGGAGACCATATCATACATGTGGTCGTGGATGAGAAAAACAATGTTAGAGAGTCGAGGGAAGACAATAATACAGATGAGATCACGTACACTTTTTAGGATAGCGCTTGCTTTATGCATCCTTGTATCTAACGCATCAGCTTCATACGCAGGCGATAAACCGCCTAATACAGTATTTCACGATAAAGTTGATGGCAAGATTTTTTTCTCACCGGGAGATAGCAGATACAGCGGCGTAATAAATTACAATGAAACATACACTGTCAGCTTCAGTGTTCCTCCAAGCGGAAAAGTAAA
>SCST01000427.1 GCA_004299465.1 Methylovulum sp.
GGTAAAAGACCAACTGCGCCATTATGTGGTGTTCCTGCCAGAGGCCGATGCCTATGATGCCTTTAAACAAGCCCATTTTCAGAAACTGCATGACCCGCATTGGCAGATTGAGCAATACCATCGCATGATCAAGCAGGTTTGCAACATCGAGAAGTTTCAAGTGCGGGGTAAAGTGCCGATACTCAACCACCTCTTTGCTGCTTTATGTAGCTATGTCCATCTGCAACGGATGCAATTTACTGAAATCATTAGCAATGCCTACCAATGGCAAAAGGCTTTGTATAAGGATGTGGTGGCTTCATTCGTCACGGAATTTATGATCGGCAAGGAATATTTGAACCCACAATTTCAGCCTTCTGTCAATGCGTAAGTCCTAAGTAGTTCATTTGTGCCATTTGCAATGCAAAGCTATGCCAAATAATTTGCAACGTTACAGCAAGCGTTAAAAATTGTTGTACCGAAACCGCTATTTTTCACTTTTACAAAAAACCTTATTTTGTAACCCATTGAATTAATTGGTCGGAACGACAGGATTTGAACCTGCTACCCCTTGTCCCCAAGAATGGTGAAGCATTGTTTTTTACCGCTCAACGCCGTTTTAATAATTCGCATTATCTCTTTAAATTCAGTCTATTATTGATTGCTATCGTCCAACGCCTACAATAAGATTCTTTTAAATTCAACTCAAATGCTATCCCGGATGCTATCCCGAAAACCAAGCAAAAAGCTTACGGTATAGTGATATTGTCGGGATAGCAAAGAGCAAGAATATGGCTATCAACAGAATAAAACCGCTGACATTTAAGCACCTAAAGCCAACCGAAAAAGAGCAGCTCATACCTGACGGCGGTAATTTGTACGTCAGGGTTAGACCTATCAAACAGGGTGGCTCTATATCGTTCCGGTTCTTTTATCGTTTTGAAGGAAAACAAAAATGGTTAACCCTAAAAGCTAATGACTTACCGGCAGCACGGGCTGAACGTAACGCCTGCACTCAAATGCTAAAGGAGGGTATTGACCCGAACCTTGAAGCGAAGCTTAAAATAGAGCGGGCAAAACAACAACAGCTTGAAGAACGGGACGCCTTAACCAAACTGGCGGCACGGGTAACAGTGCGTGATTTGTTTGTCCGCTGGCGTGATACCGATTTATTGAAGCGCAAGGATGTTAAGGAAATCATCCGCATGTTTGAAAAGGATGTATTGCCGGTATTGGGCGGCCTGTTTGTCGAGGATGTGCGGAAAGGCCATATCACGCAAGTGACCGACCTATTGAAACAGCGCGATGCCGTCCATAGTGCGCGAAACATCCTAAAGTTAACGCGGCAAATGTTCAGGTTCGCTGTTGATCGTGACATTATCGAGTTTGACCCCACGGCAAGCCTTAGTGTTGTTCGGCTAACTACTGCGCCCACAGAGCGCGACCGGACATTGAGCGAGGTAGAAATTAGGGCATTAGCACGACAAATACCCGATGCCGGGTTATTGAAGTCTACCGAGTGTGCCGTCTGGATTGCTCTATCAACAATGTGCCGTATTGGTGAGCTGTCAAAAGCACATCGGGGAGTCGCTATTTTTGCGAAAGCTTGTTTTGGGTCTCCCAACCCAAGCAAGCGGCAAAAATCACGCGACCGCTAATGCCTGCGGCGCCCCAGCCGTCCTGAGTCTCTCGTTCGCC
>SCST01000899.1 GCA_004299465.1 Methylovulum sp.
GGGTGCAGAGAGTAAAATAGGCGTAGCGCCAGTATAACAAAACCTTAGCTGAGACGGTTGATTGGAAAGTGCTTGTGCATGGCGCTCAGTACAAATAGTTTAATTTTGCGGTAAACAATGATTAAGGTAAAAAAATATCAACAAAGGCAGGGGTTGATTCAAAAAGCAAAGGCCATGATCCGGCTGGCTTGCCTGTTCTTTCTTGCCGGATGTACCAGCCTGGAATTATTCGCGATTAATTCGCTGGCCCGGTTTGATGATTACCGCGTTGTTGCAGGCATCGCCTATGGCGATGGGCCTTTGAATCACCTGGATTTATATTTGCCTCAACAGCAAAAGGCAATCCGTGCGACCGTCATTTTCTTTTACGGCGGCTGCTGGGGCGGGTGCAGCACGATTAACAAGGCATATTACCGGTTCGTTGCCCAAGCATTAACGGCGCATGGTTATGCGGTAGCCATAGCCGATTACCGCCGTTATCCCGAGGTCAGGTATGCAGGGATCATGCACGATACGGTGCAAGCCGTCACATGGGTTAAAATGCATATCGCCGGGTATGGCGCCGATCCCGATAAGCTTTTTTTAATGGGGCATTCTGCCGGGGCGCATTTGGGCGCTATGCTGACGTTGAATGAAGCGTATTTGCCGCCAGAAATATATCGCAGCATCAAAGGCTTTATCGGCCTGGCCGGTCCCTACGATTTTTTGCCGTTCACAGACGCGTATCAACATGAGGTTTTCGGGCCTGAAGAAAATTATCCCGCGTCACAGCCCGTCAATTTTGTGCAGGGTTCGGAGCCGCCTTTGCTGTTGCTGTACGGCAACGACGATGTAACGGTAAAACCGCTTAATATTGAAAGCTTAAGCCGTAAAGTCAGGCAAGCCGGCGGCTGCGTCGAGACACATTTTTATGATAACCTGGATCATGTTGCGTTATTGGCTGCGCTTTCAATACCGCTGCAAACACGCCAGCCCGTGCTGCCGGATATTGTGCATTTTCTTGACCATTACTCGCAACAAGGCCGGCAATGCCGGGCATAATGCGTCCATCTCAAATAACACAGTGAAACTTTAGCTTATGAATATCGGCAAACTTTATATTATTGCTGCGCCTTCCGGTGCCGGAAAAACCAGCCTGGTTAAACAATTGAGCACTGAGCTTGCCAATTTGGCGATCTCGG
>SCST01000428.1 GCA_004299465.1 Methylovulum sp.
TAAAAACCGGCCGCGCTTATTTAAGTAAGAAGCCAAAGTGCCCGGTGGGTAGAGGTGTACGGTGTATAAGGCCTTGTTCGGCTAATATTTTCAGGTTTGGAAATACTTATTTTTGGCTAAATTTATCTCAGCGATCGCCTTATTGCCGGAATTAATTTATGCTCATGTCTTAATAGAAATCTGTGTTAATCATAACCATCAGTGTCATCAGCGTTCCATTGTATTTATTGCAAGTTGCTTTATGCCGGGCCAAGTATCCGGCGATAGTTTTTGGTCAGCCTGATCGCGTACAGGCTGATCCACTTTTTTCAGTAGCCGCTATCGGGTGCCAGAACACCCAGGGGATTTAACCATGCTTAGCTTTAATAAAAAAAATAAACAAACGCCGGCGCTAGTTGCCGGGCCATGCTGGGCGACCCTGCCCCGAACAAGCCTGCTTGCCGCCGCCATCACATCGGCCCTGCTGGGCTTTACTGCAGAGACGATGGCCGCGGATAAACCCAATATCCTGTTTATCGTCATGGACGATATCGGCGTCGACCAGATGAAAGTGTTCGGCTACGGCGGCGCTACGCCTGCGAACACGCCGAATATCGATGCCATCGCCCATGCCGGCGTCCGTTTCGGCAATGCCTGGACGATGCCGACCTGCTCGCCGAGCCGCGCGACCTTTTTCCAGGGCCGTTACCCGTTCCGCACCCATGTATTCAACGCGATCGTGTCGCTGGATTTAGCGAACTCGCAGGTATCGCCTTTTGAGGTTACGACGCCGAAAATCCTGAAACGGCAAGGCTATCGCAACGGCGTTTTCGGCAAAATGCATTTGTCCGGTTCCAACCTCAATCCCGCCAATAATCCTTTGGGCGACAAGGTCATGCATGATTTAGGCTGGGATTATTTTACCGGCTACCTGGACGGCGGGCCTTACCCTATCGACACGACGGCAGGCGGTGTCGCAGCGACCGGTACTTACCAGTGCGGATTCGTCGCGAATAAAACCGATGATCCGGCCAACGGTGCGGATACCGGGGCCTGCTACCGGGCCGACGACAGCTGTGCCGGGCTGTCAACCGCTACCGTAGCGACGCCGGGCCGGGCCTGCCTTGAAAAAGGCGGTATTTTCGTGCCCAACCAGGCTTGCCAATCGCCGCGCCCGGGCAACCTGGACTTCAGCAAACAAAACGGTTATTACACCGGCGAATGGACGATCAACACCAGGAACGGCACGGCGCAAATCCTGCCCGCTTCCAGCGTTAAAACCCGCGGCTACCGGACTATCCTGGAAACCGACCTGGCCGTGGACTGGATAAAAAAGCAGGCGGCGGACCAGCCTTGGATGACCAGCGTCGGTTATTCCGCCGCCCATACGCCGCTGCAACCGCCGCCGACGGCATTGCTGCCTGCGGGTTCCAAAGAGACAGGCGCTTATAACTGCATCGACACCCAGCAACAGCGCGTATTGACCAATCAGACGATAGAAGCGATGGATCATGAAATCGG
>SCST01000429.1 GCA_004299465.1 Methylovulum sp.
TCGGTTTTGGTCAATCGTCCGCTTTTGCCGGTACCGGTGATTTCGGCGGGATTCAGTGTGTTTTCATTAATCAGGCGCCGGACGGAAGGGCTTAACGGTGTGTCCGACGGTTTAGCCTCCTGTGTCCCGGTTGGCGCTTGAGCGTTAACGGCACCGGCTTCTATTAAGGCCATTAACTCGCCGCCGGTAACGACGGCGCCGTCCGCCGTGAGAATCTGGCTCACTATGCCGGACTCTGGTGCAGTGACCTCAAGCACGACTTTATCGGTTTCAAGATCAACAAGGCTTTCGTTTTTGCTGACGTTATCGCCGGCTTGTTTGTGCCAGGCGACGACGGTTGCGTCGGAGACAGATTCGGGTAGATTGGGGACTCGGACTTCAATACTCATGTTATTTTCCTGATGGGGTACCGTAAAGGGCTGATTGCACAACCGCTTTTTGTTGTTCTATGTGGACTTGGAAATTACCGACGGCAGGCGCTGCGGATGCTTGGCGACCGGCGTAAGTGACGTGGATATGGGGCGGCAGGTTATCGGTAAAATGATGGCCGGAGTTATACCATGCCCCCTGGTTTTTAGGTTCTTCCTGACACCAGACAAACTCTTTTAAAAGGGGGTATTTTGCGATTTCCGCCTTGAATAATTCCAGCGGAAACGGGTAAAGCTGCTCAATACGGGCGATAACGATATGTTTAAGCCCGGTTTCACGGCGCGCTTCCAGTAAATCGTAATAGACTTTGCCTGTGCATAACACAAGACGTGTCACTTTTTTAGCATTGATGTCATCCAGCTCGCCGATAATGGGCTGGAACTGCCCGCCGGTTAAATCTTCCAGTGTCGATACCGCCAGTTTGTGGCGCAACAGGCTTTTGGGACTCATGACAATCAACGGTTTCCGGTACGGTCTCAGCAACTGGCGGCGCAACAGGTGGAATATCTGCGCCGGCGTCGTCGGGTAACACACCTGCATATTATGTTCGGCGCACAGCTGTAAATAGCGCTCCAGCCGTGCCGATGAATGCTCGGGTCCCTGGCCTTCAAAGCCGTGCGGCAATAGCATGACCAATCCGCATAAGCGGCCCCATTTGGTTTCCCCTGAACTGATAAACTGGTCGATCAGCACTTGCGCGCCATTCGCAAAATCGCCGAATTGTGCTTCCCATATTACCAGCGTATTCGGTGTCGTCGTGCTGTAGCCGTACTCAAAACCCAGTACGCCCGCTTCGGACAGCAACGAGTCGAAGATTTGCGCACGGCCCTGGTTTTTATCGAGGTGCTTTAACGGTGTATGGGTTTTGTGATTCAGTTGGTTATGCAGTACCGCATGACGGTGCACAAACGTGCCGCGGCCTACATCCTGGCCGGTCAGGCGTATATTATGCTTGTCAATAATCAGCGTCGCATAAGCCATGTTTTCGGCGAAGCCCCAATCTAGCGGCATTGCGCCGGCCGCCATTTTGCGGCGGTTTTCCATGACTTTGGCGACGCGCGGGTGCAATTCAAAACCGGCGGGCAGCCGCTGCATGCGGTCATTGCAAAAGCGCAATTGATCCAGCGAAACGGTCGTGTTGCA
>SCST01000430.1 GCA_004299465.1 Methylovulum sp.
GACGGCCTGCTGGCGGTTAACGGACAGCTGTCGATTGCCAAGCGCGAAAAACTGGAACTTACATTTAACGGCAATACCGGAATTGCCGAGTTCTTAACCCGCGACCAGCGCGTCCATAAAGACTTTGTCAAATGGCAAAACCTGGACCTGAAAGACATCGCCGTCGATTTATCGGCAAACCGTTACACCGCCAATACGCTGGACATCGATAAGCCTTATGCCCGAGTCACCATCAGGAAAGACAAAACCGTCAACTTTTCCGGCCTGGTTATCAGCGATATATCCCGGCCAAAGATTGCCGTTAAAGAAAACAAAGCCGCCTATTTCAAACTGGGCAAGATTAAAATTACCGACGGCTCTTCCGACTTTACCGACCTGTCGTTAATTTTGCCGTTTTCAGCGCATATACAAAGCCTGGACGGCGGTGCAGACGGCGTATCTTCGGAAAAAAACTCAACGCTTAACGTCATGTTAAAAGGCAATGCCTACGATTTAGCACCGGTCGATGTCAGCGGCAAGATCAGCCCTTACCTCGGTGATTACAACGTTACGATCAATTTCAAAGGCTTGCCGATGCCGCTAATATCTCCGTATATGGTGCAATTTGCCGGATACAAGGTTGAAAAAGGTAAAATGTCGCTGAAGCTTGATTATAAAGTTGTCAACAAACAACTGACGGCAAGCAATAACTTATTAATCGACCAATTCGAACTGGGTGAAAAAGTTGACAATCCCGATGCCGTACCGCTACCTCTTAAACTTGCCGTCGCGCTGCTTAAGGATTCCAGCGGCAGAATAAAATTTGACGTGCCGATTACCGGCAGCCTCGAAGATCCGCAATTCAACCTGGGCACCGTTATCAGCCATGCGCTGGTCAATGCGATCAAAAAAATAGTCGCGTCGCCGTTTAATGCGATAGCGTCGCTGATGGGCAGCAAGAAAGACTTGAGCACTATCAGCTTTAAACCCGGCAGCTCAACATTGGACGCACAGCAGCAAGCCAAACTTTTCGAGTTATCAAAAGCCTTGCAGGAACGCCCTAAGTTAACGCTGGAAATTAAAGGCGCTACTTTCCAGCAGCAGGATTGGCCCGCAATCAGCGATGATGCGTTATTCGACCAATTGAAAATACGCCGGGCCGCTGAAATCAATCAAAAAAGCCCGATAAAAATACGTCCTGAATATGTGGCCTTGTCAACGGAAGACTACCGGCGTTTGCTGGCGGAACTGTTCATCGAGAAATTTCCGCTGCTGGCGGAAAAATCGCTGTTAGGGTCGCCGGAATTAAAAACGCCGCAACCGGGGGATTTTTATGACATCGCCAAACAGAAATTGCTCGAAATCATCAATCCCGAGCAACAACGGCTGGAAGACCTCGCCGCACACAGGGCGCAAGCCATTGCGAAATACATCGTCCAAAAAGGCGGCATCCCGCAGGAACGGGTTTACATACTCGACCCGGTCGTTAAGCCCGGCAACAACCATGAAGAAATAACCAGCCTGTTGTCGTTAAAAGCCGATTGAGCGGGTGCTAAGCCGATTAAGCCTCATCCTTGATTAGCAAGATGCTTCAGCCAGTGCCAAAAAGCGAATCCAGGCCTGCGTGATGTCATTCCTTTATATTGACGACAAGCCCCGTAGCGACTAAAGCAAAGAGGCCGGAAACCACAAAGGCCAACGTGTAATTCCCGGCCAAGGCATGCAGGTAACCTGCACCGTAAGCAGCTAAGGCCGCGCCGATTTGATGAGCAAAACAAATCCAGCCGAACACGACACCCACATTCTGTTTGCCGAATAAATCCGCGGTCAGCGCCGCCGTTGCCGGTACTGTCGATAGCCAGTTCAGGCCGTAGATGACCGAAAAGGCCATCAGTTGCCCTGTCGATTCGATATACGGCAATAGCATTAACGAAACGCCGCGTAATGTGTAATAAATGGCCAGCGGCCAGCGTTTGCCGAATCGGTCGCATAACCAGCCGGAGAAAATGGTGCCGACCACATCGGTCGCGCCCATTACGCCTAGCGAGGCCGCCATCGTCATTTCCGGGAAGCCGTGCTCGATGCCATGCGGAATCAAATGCGTCTGGAATAAGCCGGAGGTTGTGAAACCGCAGATGCCGAAACTGAATGCCAGTAGCCAAAACTGTGTACCGGCCATTGCCGAACGCATGGGATGCCGATCGGGTTCAGGCACCGATGCCGCCATTCCAGTTTCACCATAAGCTTGCATGCCTTTTGCACGGGGATTATCCGCCATAAACAGGGCGACCAGGGGCAATACGATTAAACCCAGCAACACCACGATGAAGAGCGTTACAGCCCGCCAGCCATAGTCAATATTCAAGTTCATCAGCACAGGCGTGAAAATTAACTGGCCAGACGAAAATGCCGCGCCCAATATTCCCAATGCCAATCCCCGGCGTTGTTGAAACCAGCGATTGACTACGGCGGAACCCATCACCATTGAGGTTCCTCCAGAGCCCGCACCGATGATGAGACCCCAAAACAGGTACAGTTGCCACGCTTCTTGTATGAAAACGCTACTGCCTGCGCCCACCGTTATCAACGTGAGCATAATCAAGGTGATGGTTTTTGTTCCGTATAGATCCATCAATCGACCTAAAAACGGGCCGGCAAGACCAAACAACAACAGGTTGATAGAAACCGCACCGCTTATGGTTTCCCTGCGCCAATGAAACTCATGCTCCAAGGACAGCATGATGATTCCCGGAACAGACCGGAGCGCGGCGGCAACGAATAAACAGGCAAAGGTTACGGCGAGTATCGCCCAGGCATAATGAATGCCGGCGCGTTGAATAGTTGCCATCGTTAGATAGTCCTTACATGATTTGGCTTGGAAGAAATTAACCACACTATTCAAAAACTGGAGTGGCTATTCTGCACCTGGCTAAAATTGTCCACTGTAGGGCGCGCCGCCAACGGCTCAATACCTTGCCCCCCCCGAAAAGGCGCGCGCGGCGCGCCCTACACTTAGTGGCGCCGGTTTTATGGCGTGTCTTCCAAGCCATCTAGCAATTCAATCAAGCGCGTCACGCCCTGCAGCAGTATGCCGCCGACGCCCAAAGCGAACCAGACGCCAATCACAAAACCCCAATGAATCGGTGCGGCGAAAAATTCCTCCCGAAACCAAAAGGTATGCCCCCATTCGTTGAAACCGACACTGACCAGAATCATAAACGGCCCGACGACGGCCAACGTTAATGGTAAAGAAATTCCCTTGGCATAAAGCGGTAAGCGGGTTCTCGCATACAGCCAGGCGGAACCGCCCAGGATCACATACAGCGGGAAATTGAAATAAAACTCGATGATGTGGTTGGCCGTGAACGGCGTGTCGCGGATAGCCACCTGATGCCAGGAATTGTCCTGTTCGGCAAAATAGCTGCCCGCCCAATACACGGCAAACGTATAGATGCTGATCCACATCGTCAAGGTCATGTAACGGCGGATTTCCTCTTTCGGCTCCAGCGCGTCCAAGTTGCGGTCACGGGAATACCATAAATAGCCCCATACGCCGCTCACGAAGCAGGCCAGGACTATCAACTCAATGTAAAACAGGCGCATCCAGTATTGTTCAAAAGCAGGTTCGGTGGAATCCAGCCCCGATGCAACGGCAAATGCACCTTGATAGAGGCGTAAGCCGACATAGATGACGGCCAGGATGCCAAAGCCTTTCAAATAAACCGGCAAATCCTGTAAATACCAAGGGAAGCGCTTGGTATCTTCTGCCCAAAGCGGTGTGTGTTCAGATGTTGTAGCCATGATATTGTCCTCTTGAGGTTTAATTGAACTTAGGGATGACGGCGGCGGTAATGCTGGAAATGAAACGTTCGCCCAATAAGCTGTCGTATAAAAACAGCAAGCCGCCGATACGGCTGTCGGCATCCCGAATCAACCCGTCCAGCCGTTCCGATTCCCACAACGCGTCTTGGGCGGTGATCACCATCGTGCGTTGTTCGCCGGCTTGTATCGGCGCGGCATTTTCCAGTGTCAAGCCCTCAAATGCCGTCATACTATTTGATTCGGCTTGATAAGGGGCAGGCAACGCCTTGTTGAGAAAATGCACATTGCCCGTCGTAAACTCGCCTATCTGCACCGGATTATCGCTACGGTTATTGACTTTTACGGTAAACATCATCGCCCGTTCCGACACCCGGTATTCGGCTTTTAAGGTCTCGACATCGACCACTCCGGCATTAACCTGGGCAGGAAGCGGCAAAATCTGGTCCAGCGACGCTTGCAAAGGAATGGCGTTCGGGTATTGGTTGGTGGTCATGATATAGACGGACAGCACCAGCACAGGCACGCCGATCAAAATGCCCTTGCCGATTAAGCGGTCATTGGCCGTGACCAATTCATCTTCCAAGCCTGCTTGCAGCATCCGGTAGCGGGCAATAAACAAAGGCCGCCGCAGCCACCAAAGCAACCAAGCCGTCGCCAGCGCGCCCCAGAATAGATGCCAGAATAGGCCGTTGCCCAGGCCGTAGGTTTCCATATCAATCACTTCGCCGTTGATGGTTTTAATCTCATTGGAAAAATCGGCTGGATGTCCGGCAATTTCCAGCCACACGCCAGGCCCCATCACTTGCCCCGCATCTCTCAGGTTAAAAAAAGGATGAATGTGGTAGCGTCCAGGCAAACGGCCTTTGAGCACAACCTTAAAGCTGTAATCACCACCAGGCTGCAAGGCTACCGAATTCATGAACGGTTTGCCGTTCAAATAGCGTTCGGTCCTGATTAACACCGGCCCCGGCGTCGATATATTCAAAAAAGCTGCCTCCGGTTTCGGAACGCTAACAGGCCAATCCTCGGCGACATGAAACCTGCCGCTGACGCTGACTTCTTCATTGACATTCAATTTTTGCTTGTCCCATTGCACGTCGTACCATTGAATCGTGCGCATCCTGATAAACGGCTCTAACGCCTTTTCTCCGTGCGCCATCACGCCTTGGACATTCAACGTGTACAGCGAAAGCATGAATCCCAAAGCTGCTAAGCTTTTAATGAGTAACTGTTTCATAAACCGATCCTCCCTCAGATTTTTTTAAGATAACGGACGGTTGCGAACCACTTGCCGATATACCACCACAGCGTATACATCAGCGAACATAACAGCGCCGAACAAAATGCCGACAGCGGCGTCGCAAATTGACCGTAAGTGCGTAAGGTTCCGCGTTCGATGATGCGCAAATATTCCGGCATACCGGTGCGTATGTATTCGAAGCCGAACAAATCGGCGATGGTCAACTGTCCGTTACCGTACTCGACCGGCATGTGAAATAAGCCGAAGATAGGCCAATTGCTGGGATAAAACAGCAGCGCAAACGCTGAACCGCCGAAAATAGCCGTGATCGTCAGGCTGTTGCTCAACATCAATATGGCATCCAGCACCAGCGCGCCAGGCAGCATCGTGGCGGGTAACACCATGTTAATCGGGAAATAATTCCAAAGATGATAGGCGAACACCCGCGTTATCCAAGTGCCTATCAGTAAGGCCGAGATACACAAGGTTGCGCCGAAAGGCAGGCGAAATTTCCCCCACATGACCGCCTGCACAGCCGCCGGGAAAGTAATGCCCAGCAAGGGCGTCACCAACGGCCACCACTGCCGGTCTTTCCAGTCCACCCAGAAATCCCAGTCGCCGACGGTCAGCGCAAAATGTAAATGAAAGGAACCGATAAACAGAAATAACGCCAAGACCAGGATGAGATAGTCATAGGCTCTGCTGATCCGCGCTTTTTCGCCGGCATAGGCTCGAAAAGACGTGTTTGAAATATGTGCTGACATCATGCTCTCCTAAGTTAAACATTGATGGATACGGATTGGGCTATTCAGTAAAGTTAGGCGTGCCGCCATGATTGACGGTGATTTGTAAATAGCATCAAGTTAACGACGCGCTTGAGTGATACAGTAAGTTGGATGGACCGCTTTGTTAAATGTTTAAATTTCATGCGTGCATTGACATAATTCATTGCCGCAATGCCCTTCTGGTTAGTTACCATAATGCCAGATTGGCGATTACCGACTCACCTTAAAGTGACCCTGATGTCTAATTTAAGAACTTTTGATTTGAATTTATTGGTCGCGTTTGACGTGCTGATGCGGGAATTGAACGTCACCCGCGCTGCGGAGCAGATGTTTATTACCCAATCGGCGATGAGCCATACATTGCATCGCTTGCGTCAGCAACTGGATGACCCGTTGCTGGTAAAAACGCCAACCGGCATGATGCCGACAGAACGGGCATTAGCTTTGATTGGACCGCTCAGGGCTTTGCTGGCGGAAATGGAACAGCTTATTCAACCGCCGGAAGAATTTGAGGCCGGCACCAGTCAGCGGCGTTTTGTGCTGGCCGCCACGGATTACATGGAGCTACTGTTATTACCGCAGTTATCGGGACTGATAGGCCAAATCGCGCCCG
>SCST01000900.1 GCA_004299465.1 Methylovulum sp.
CCCGGCACAACAGCGCATAAAACGCGTCAAACGAGCGGGACGTCAGGTAAGGCACGACTACGAGACGACCGCCGTAGATTAACGCGCCCCAGAGTTCCCAGACTGAGAAATCAAACGCAAACGAATGGAACAAGGTCCAGACATCGGTATTATCAAAGCGGAATTGGTCCTGCGTTGCTGCAAAAAGCCGCGCAACCTGCGCATGTTCAACCATGACCCCCTTGGGCAAACCGGTTGAACCCGACGTGTAAATGACATAGGCCAGATGCTGCTGCGTGAGTCCAAGCGCCGTCGGGTCGGGATTATGTTCGGGATAATGCGCAAGCGGTGCGGCCGTATCCAATAGCAGCGTCGGCAACCTTAACGCGGCCAAGTCCGGCAATTCGCCCTGCACGGCGGATTGCGTCAGCAACGCCACGGGACTGCTGTCGGCCAGCATATAGCCCAGGCGGTCGGCGGGATAGCCAGGGTCCAGCGGGATATATGCGCCGCCGGCTTTAAGTATGCCCAGCAAGCCTACGACCATTTCCAGGCCGCGTTCCACGCAAACCGCGACCCGGTCGTCAGGTCGTATGCCCAGCGCCAGCAGGTAATGCGCTACCTGGTTAGCCCTACGGTTGAGTTCGCGGTAGCTCAAGTTTTTGTCTTCAAATGTTACCGCGACGGCATCCGGCGTTTTTTCGACTTGCGCCTCAAACAACTGATGCAGGCACAACGACTGCGGATACTCGGCCTTCGCACTGCTCCAGTTGGCCAGGATTTGCCTGCGCTGGCCGGCGTCAAGCAGCGGCAAGCGGCTGACGGCTTGCCGGTCATCGGCGACGATACCGGCCAGCAAGGTCTGGTAATAAGCGGCGATGCGTTCTGCGGTAGCCGCATCGAATAAATCGCTCGCATATTCCAGGCAGCCGATGATTTCGCCGCCGACATCGGTCAGCGATAGGGACAAGTCGAACTGCGTCGTCGTGTACGGCAGTTCTATCGGCGCCAGGCTCAGGCCCGGCAGCGCCAATTCGCCGCCGTCAGGCGTATTGTTCAATGACAGCATGACCTGGAAAATCGGGCTGTGGCTCATGCTGCGCGGCGGGTTGACGGCTTCTACGACCTGCTCGAACGGAATGTCCTGATGCGCATAAGCGTTCAAGGTCGTCGCCTTGACCTGGGCCAACAGTTGCGCCACGCTGGGGTCATCCTGCACATCTACGCGCAAGGCCAGCGTGTTGACGAAGAAACCGATCAGACCTTCGATCTCGGCGCGTTGCCGGTTGGCGACCGGCGTGCCGATCACGACATCGTTTTGGCCGCTCAAACGCGCCAACAATGCCGACCAGCCGCTGAGCAAGACCATAAACAACGTGACGCCGTGGCGCTGGGCCGTATGCTGCAACGCGGTGCTAAGCGTTGCGGACAAAGCAACCGCGACACTGCCGCCGCGATAGCTTTGCAGCGCCGGCCGTGGCCTGTCGGT
>SCST01000431.1 GCA_004299465.1 Methylovulum sp.
GCGCTTGCATTGCCGGGACATATCGGGCAATATATTGCCCGATATGTCCCGGCAATGCAAGCGCTGTGCGCTACACAACGCCGGTGCGCAAGCGGGAACCCTGATTATCGGCGTTTTACCAGGAACAGCGCATCGCGCGCGGGTACGATGACGTCACTGTCAATCGCTTGGCCATTGTTGATTTCCGGAACTTGGGTTCCTTTCAGGCGTTTGTAATAGCTTTTACGAACGCCGGTGTGCCAGGGCGTATTGCTCATATTGAGTAAGACCTGGCCGTTTTCAAATTCACGGGACCATCTTTCCGCACTGCCGGCGTACAGTTTAATATTGCGTATCTCCGTTGCACCGATTTGTTCGCTAACACCAAATACCGGCACCGGTGACCCGTCCGCTATGAAACTGATACGGTAGGTACGCCATGCGGAATCGACCAGAATCGACAGCGGCGCATTTCTCTTGCCGGCATTAACGGCGCCGGTGATGGCGATCATTCTCGGTACGCGTTCGAAATTTTGTCCCGCATAATGCCAGCTATCATCGCCGCGGGCATCAAATTCCAGCGTATATTCCTTGCCTGGCGCCAAGCTGCGCAAACCACCGTTTTTAGGCGCAAGGCGCACGCCATACCATAGCGTTTCGGGGAGGACACCGTTTGGCGTTTTTTTGACCTGCGCAGAAAATGCTTGTGCCGATTGCGTATGTTCTGCACTAAATCCATTATCCGTCAGCCACTTCCAGTTCATGTTGGCTAACAGGTTGTTTTTGTCCATATTATTTAATTCCTGCCGGGCATCCCCCAGAGGGCGACCCAGCCAGTGCGTGTCGTTCAAATCGCCGCCACGGTATTCATCCCAGTTATAGACGCCAAAACGCTCAACTTTTTCTTTAGCGCCTGCAGGGCTTGTGGGATCAAATTTAATGGTTGACAGGCTGGCAAAAGGATGCGGCATACCGACCAAAGAGGCGGCTGCAAAGCCGACCCGAAAACGGAAATCGGTTGCGGCGCCATTTGCCATACGCGCATTCGCAAAGACTGTCGTCGGCGTTTTGGTAAAAGGATAGCTAAACTTGGGTGCCCCCTCTGCATTGGCAACCCACAACCTCAGATGCTGAAACGCCTGCGAAAAACGGTCGAAGTCGTTGGCAAGCGGGAATGATTCCATTTGTGCGCCGTTAACATATTTCCAGCCGCGCACGCCGTAGATGGCATCATTGCTGTCGACCTGGATAATTTTATCGGCGCCGGACAAGCGGCGCAGTTCCCGGAAAAATACCTGTCCGCCCAGGCCGAAACTGTTGACGCCATCGAGATAGCCGTAATCGGCGATGAGATCGTTGTTGGCATCCATTGGGTTGTTTTCTGAGTCTGACCAAGTCCATCTTCCCACATCAAATTCAATGCCGTCAGCGTTGACGTCGGCGATTTTTTGCGCGATTTTCCGCGCAAACCATTCCGCGGCGCTTAAATTGCCCGGCCCGCCTCTGGGGCTGTGCAGGCTGAGATTGAGCTGCCACTGGTCCCGCCAATACATCATGCGGGCCGCCACAACGGCTTTCCCGGCTTTAAACGATAACGGCCGGCTTCCCCATTGCCCCCGCTCGACAACAAGTTGCTTGCGTCCCGCCACGGCGCGGACCGTGACATATTCCGCATGGGACCAATCCGGCTTGCCTGTGTTATCCAGGGCATATAGCGTGAGCGTCAACGGCGTCGCTTTGTTGGCTCTTTTTATGAAGGCTTTGCTTTTGGCTATGCGCTCAATATCTTCAACAAAAATACCGCTGTCCTGCGGCGATATATCGCGGGCGAGCAATGTGCCCGGTTTATACAGTAAATGGCCAGGCCAGACCGCCGGGAAATCCTTTTTTGAAACGCCGCCGTAGGCATCGCCGGTCAGGACGATTTTATCGGGCCAACGCGCCTTGGCCATTCGGGTTTTTTCGTCTGCGTTCGGGCCGCTGAGGCCGGCAATAATCGGGTATGTCGCGTTTTTATCAAATTCCTTGCCGAAAGCTTCAGTGCCGATCTTAAGGCCTAGCGTCGCGTGAAAAGTCATCGGAATGGGGTATTGTTCCGGTAATGAAAGTGCTTTTGCCGTGACATCCAGGCTGAAAAACGTAATGATCAGGCCTATTATCGCAACATGACGCGATGTGGCAGGATGTTCCATAGCTTGCTTTGTGTGTTGGTTTTTTTTGAAGAGTGGCATGTGATCCTCTGCTTGCTTTGGATGCGATAAGAATATACTTCAGGATGTTACCGGCTTATATTGCGCAAAAGCGTTTCGGCGACACGATCGGGTTCGTCCGCATAGAAAGTACGCATGAACCCGGATTTGGCACAAAGATTGGCGTCAGTAGATAAGGTAATCCCGAGGGCTGTGCCGGGTTCGTACCTGCCCATGTTGCCGCAAAGTTTATCGATAATAATGTAGTTGGAATTGACTTTTTCCCCTAACACAACTCCCGAAATAATTTTGTCGCCGGGGCAAAACAGCAAATTATGAAAAGCCGAGCCGACAGAACCGATAAGATATTTTCGGCTGGAAATTTCTTTTATCTGGCTTGCCAAATCGACTGTTTCAGGATGCCAGATGTCGACTCCTTTTTTGCGCAGGCTGTCTTCAATGTCGGCCTCATTGATGATTCCCGAAACACCTTTGGCCAGTTTGGATTTTGATAAATATAAAGGCGTCAGCTTAGTGTTATTAATTTCGGAAAGT
>SCST01000432.1 GCA_004299465.1 Methylovulum sp.
ATAAAGCGCAACCAACGCGCAAACCAGGATTAAGCTGAAAATAACCACCGAGATGATGATCAATTTCTCGTTCGCCGAGCTAATCTGCCGACTGAAAATAGCATCAAGCTCGGTGAAGCCGATGTCTATCACCTTGTACATTTCATCAATAGCCAGGCTGTATTGTTGGTAATATTCCGTGGATGAATAATTAGGCACCGGTTTACCGATAATTTCCGTCCCGGCAAGGCGGATAGCTTTATCAACCAATGCAGATGCCGCATTGAGCTGCTTTCCCATCGGTGTCTCAAGCTTCTGGTTATATTTTAAAAACTTATCAAAATCCCGCGCAACACCATACAACTGCGAGTCGGCGATGCTGGTCATCAAGCTCAAACGGCTCCTGTCCTGCAGGCTGACTACGCCCTGCGCCGTTACCGCGTCTTTTTCCTTCGCTGCCGCCGACTTTGCCGCTTTTGCCAATAGCCCGGTGCCCCAACCCCTGGCCTGGCCCAGGTACTCGGTAAGCACCGGGCTGTCTACAAGAACGGCCCGCATCAGGAAATAGGATTCGGCATAGGGATCAAGAGACAAACCGTAGTAATCGACAATCAAATCCAAAACTTCCAACACTTTCGCGATGAGCCGGGTATGCGCTTCGAAGTTTTCCGTCGGCGTAACCGAACGGGCCGCCATTTGTTGCGCAATCTTCGGCCAATCCTGCTTGATTACGTCCCAGGTTTTAAGCAGTTCCGGGTCGTCAATCGATTTGCTCAATTTATCAAAAGCGGCAATTTGCTGGTCTGCCAGGGCCTTGGTCGTCTTTTCTTCAGCCGCCATCGCGCTATTGCCGCTGAGCAGGCCGGTCGAGGAACCGCGATGCCGGGGCAATATCTGCACCAGCGCCAGCAATTCCCTGCCGGGTTTAAGGCCCTCCTGCTCACGTTTGGTCACCTTAATCTTTTCCTGCTGGTTATCAACGAAGGAATAGAAAGCCGTACCCACCAGGGCAAAGGCAAGCACCGCCAATAGTGCGAATTTTTGCTTCAACAACAATCGCTTAAACGGGTTTGAACTGTCATGTGTCATGATTCGGACTCTAGTGTTATAAAAATTGTAACTACTCGGTCGTTAGAAAAATAGAACTGGATGACGCAGATGAATAGGATAAGCACAGATAACTCAAAAGTAACTATTCAGCCCCTTGCTGTAGGGCGTGCTGCGCGCGCCATCAACGAACTGGCACGTTGTCCTCGCGCCGGAGAAGGCGCGCGCAGCACGCCCTACGCTTCAGGCAAGGATCTGAATAGTTACCAAAAAAATCTTATTGTTATCTTAATCATCTGCGTTATCCGCGTTCTATTGTCTTTTAGCTTACCGTGTCTTCGATCAGGCCTTGTATCTTCATCAGCAGGTCATCTTCGCGCACCGGCTTGACCAGGTAATAATCAGTACCGGCATCCTCGGCCATTTTGCGGTGCGTTTGCGTAGTTCTCGAGGTAATCATGATGACCGGCAGGGTTTTAAGGTTTTCCCGTGCGCGGATATGCGAAGTCAGCTCGATGCCGTTCATGCGCGGCATTTCCAGGTCGGTCAGCACGATGTCCGGGCGGAACCCGGCCAGTTGCTCGACGGCCTCGATGCCGTCCCGCGCACTCCTTACCTGAAAGCCTGCATCCTGCAGCAACTGCTCAAGCGCGCGACGTTGACTGAGCGAGTCGTCGACGACCAGGACCGTCGGCAATGAAGAACTAGCCGGAACCTGCTCCGCGGCTTCCAGGTAAGCGCTATAGCCGTCGGCATCGCTTGCCGTCCGCAGCAATTCGGGGATGTCCAGCACCGGGGCCACCGAGCCGTCGCCC
Source organism: Methylovulum sp. (assembly GCA_004299465.1). Classification (GTDB taxonomy): domain Bacteria; phylum Pseudomonadota; class Gammaproteobacteria; order Methylococcales; family Methylomonadaceae; genus Methylovulum. Next base: position 1,842 of record SCST01000432.1, read on the forward strand.
ATAATGGCGGCCCCGGAAAATCCGGGAACTTTCTTGATGTAATAGCCCATGTCCTTGATAACAATATCCAGGCTGCCGGTAATCGCATCCAGCAATACGGCCGTGGTTTGCCCGTCATTTTGCACCAGTAACGCGGCACGGTGATTTTGCGACGGCTTGCGGTATTCCGGGACCTTAAGCAGCCGGCCCAGCGTTACCACAGGATAACTGTCACCGTCCAATAGCAGCCGCGGTTCGTTATCGGTATTTGTTATCGTACCGGCCCCTGCAAACAGGATTTGCAGGATGCCCCTGCTGGAGACGGCAAGCCGGTAGGGGCCGACTTGGGTCAGCAGCGCATGAGCCCGGCTCAGCGGCAGCGGTATTTTCATGGTCACCGACAAGCCCTGCCCGTGCACTGATTGCAAGGCCAGAGAACCGCCCTGCGCAAGCACTTGAAAATGCACCGCGTCCATGCCGACACCGCGCCCCGAGGTTTGCGTCGTTTGCGTGCGGGTGGAAAAATTGGGCCGCAGGATATGGCGCGCTAATTCGTCATCGGACACCGCCTGCCCGGCTTGTATCGCCCCGCACCGTTCAGCGGCGGCGCGAATGGCGACGTAATCCAGCCCGCTGCCGTCGTCGCGGACGCAGACCACGACATCGTTGCCTTCGCGGTCGAAATCGACGGTAATGTTGCCGTGCGCCGTCTTGCCGGAGGACAGTCGTTGCTGCTCGCTTTCTATGCCGTGGTCGATGGCGTTGCGCAGCAAATGCATCAACGGGTCTATCATCGCATTGAGGGTATCGCCGTCAATCATCAGGTGTTCGCCGGATACCGTCAACTCGCACGGTTTACCGGTCAGCCTGCAGGTTTGCCGTAAACCACGCTGCAGGCGGTGCACGATGGAAGCAACCGGCACCAGCCGCGTCTGCATGATTTTTTCCTGGGTCTCGTTAACCAGGCTTTGCTGGTCTTCCAGCAACTGGCTCATCGCCTCCACTTCCTTGCCGGCGTCCAGCGTCATTTCCCTGATGTCGAATGCCGCCTCGACCATACGGCGACCGGCGGTATGGAGTTCGTTATATTGATCCATTTCCAGCGCATCGAAGCCGGCTTCATTAAGCCGTGAGCGGCCCGACAAATCTTTCAGGTCTATCAATTGCTCCAGTTCGTCGCCTAATTGCCGCAATAAACCAAGCTGCATTTCCATTGCCTGTAACTGGGTTTTCATGCGGTTCAGGCGTTCGTTAGCCTGGGTATTGAGAATAATGTTTTCACCGGCCAGCTTGAACAAGTCTTCCATCTGTCCTGCATCCACCCTGACCATTACAGCCTGGTGGGGTTCAGGCAATGACGGGGCGGCGGGCTGTTCAATGCCGTCTAGAGGCCCGGTATCGACAACTTCGCCATCCGTCCGGTAGTCCGATGCAGCGCCGATGCCGGTTTCGTCTATCCGGTTCGCCCAATCCAGGACCGTTTGCAATACCGCCAGCGCCTCGTCCGGCGGCACTGTCGCCCCGGCGACGGATTCACTCATCCCTTCCAGGCAGTCCGCGGCATCGACCAATACACTGAGCAGCGCGTTTCCCGGCAATTTGCGCGCCTGGGTGCAGGCGACCAGGATGTCTTCCAGGTAATGGGTCAGTTCGGCAATGCCCCTGATGCCTACGGTATTGGCCGCGCCTTTGACGGTATGGGCAACGCGTTGCGCGATTTCAAGGTCATCCAGGCCGCCGTTCGCTTGCAATCGCTGTATCGCGCCTGAAAATTGCCGGGTTTGCACAGGCAATTCATGCAACAGGATGTCGAGTAATTCCGGGTTGACGTCATCGGGCAGCGCCAACGAAATATCTTCCGGCGCGGCAAGTTGTTTGCGGGCTTCCTGTTCCTGTCCGCAGACATTCGAAGCGCTGGCCTTAATCTGTGTCAATATCGCCGCGGCCATATCGATAGCCAGCGGTAACGGCCAATCCTGTGCGCCCAATTGCGCTATCAGCGGCAGACCGGCATCGGTTGCGCTGAAAGCTGACAGGTAATCTTTGACATTGACTATCCAGGCCTGCAGCAGCATCAGCCGGTCAGCGCCGAAAACGTTAATGTCTTCGCGGAATAAGCGGACATTGGCGTCGACATGCTCGCAGACCCGCATCAGCCCTTCAAAGCCGGCCATTTGCGAGGCGTTGATATAGCGTCCCAACTCATCGCTGATATATTCCAGGCCGACCGCTGCGGATTCGGGATCATCGACCGCAATAGCGTCCAGCAAACGGTCGATTAATGCCGCCTCCATGACCAGTAATTCGACTAATTCCAATACGGCTTTCGATATAGGCTGGGCAACCGCGGCATCGGCCTCGTCTTGCACGCCGATGTCCGCAGCAAGCTGGCTTTCAAGCAGCGCATATTCATCTTCCGCCAGCGCGATTGACAAAGCGGGATGACGGAGGATATTTATAATGTTATGAACGGCTGATACGCAACCGTTGCAGTAATCATTAAATAATCCGGGCAACTGATCTAAAACAGCCGGCAATTCATGCGCCGAATCCTCTTGAGATAATTCTTCCAAGGCTTCGACGACCAGCAGGCAAACATCCTGCAAACCATAATATTCGTCAGCGGCAGCCTGTTCAGCCAATACCCCGATGCTACTGATGTAATTTCGAAGGCTTGGCTTTTCCACCCCGACCGTATCGTGGCCGTCTGGACTACCGATATCCGCTGTGAGCTGGCTTTCAAGCAACTCATATTCATCGTCAATCAAGGCCGGTGCTAAACCGGGATAGCGCAGGATTGCCATGATCTCCGGGATGGCCTGCCCGGACCCCTTGCAGTAATCATCGAATAACGCGGGCAGGCGGTCTAAAACAGTCGACAGCTCAGGCGTAAAGCCGTCATGAGCCAATTCACCCAATGCTTCCGCGATCAGCAGGCAAATATCTTGCAAGCCGTAATACCCAACGGCGTCGGCCTGTTCGGCCAGTTGCCCGATAATCGCAACAGCACTCCCAAGGCTTGGCTCTGCACCGGCCTGTTGAGACATTCCTGTCATCATGCCGTTTCCTTGGCCGTATGCCCGCGGCCCAAGGCCTTGAACAATTGCCCGAATTGAAGCGAGAGCCAGGCCTGGCCGCTACACAAATAAGCCCCGGTAACATAGCGCTGCAGGCGTTCAGGCAATATCGGCAACGCTTCCAGCACCTGTAATGAGTGATCCGGCCCGGTCAATATCTGCGGATAACCGTCTATCCATAGCGCGACGGTCTTATCGCCGCGGTCTACGGCGAACAGGTAGCGCTTTTTGCCGGGGTTTGCACCCAGTAAACAATGCAAATCGACAACTGGGACGATATTGCCCCGGATATTCAGTAAACCGCTGAACCAAGGCTCGACATTCGGGATGGGGTTGACCGGCAGACGCTCGATGACTTCGCAATGGAGGCTGGCCGGCAGCAAAAAACCCAGCTCGCCCACGCGAAAGCCCAAGACGGTTTGCGCAAGCTCGTTTGTAAGCGGCGCAACGTCACGCCGGTCCGGGTAATCGATTGCCATGACGCTATTCCAGGCTAAAACGCCGACAGCACGGCGGTGATTTCGGCGGCCTCGTAAGGTTTGGCAATCAGGTTTTTAGCGCCTTGCAACTGCGCCCATACGCGATCGGCCTTTTGGTGTTTCGAGCTG
>SCST01000901.1 GCA_004299465.1 Methylovulum sp.
TAAAACAGATGAACCTATTGGAGTTCAGGATGAGTTTCAAAGAATGGAGGAACCATTTATTACTTGTAGTGCACCCCTTTCTTGGTACAGATAAACTAAGTATGTAACCGCCGGATTGGAGGTGAAACTTAGTGTCTGTATCAAAGAGAAAATTTACAAGAGATTTTAAAATCCAGGTTGTTCAGGAAGTTGAACAAGGCTTCAAAACTCGAGCTCAAATTAACAGAGAATATGAACTCTCGGAAGGCTTAGTCGCCAAATGGATAGCAGCCTACAAAAAAGATCCCCAGAATGCATTCACAGGAGTAAATACTGGCGGAAATAGTGAGGTTGACAAGCTAAAGGCTAAAATCTCGCAGCTTGAATGGGCTCTCGGAAGAAAAACAATGGAAGTCGAGCTCCTGAGGGAAACTGTTGAGAAACTGAGGGCCAGTGGAGTTGTAAAAAGGGGGTAATTTACGAGCTGATTGTCAGATTTAGGGCAAGCAAAGAAAGACAAATTGCCATTGGTAGTATTTGTCACCTTTGCGCCGTATCAACAAACGCTTTTTACAACTGGTTGGAAAAATCGCAGATGAAAAAGCAAAAAGACAAAGCAATTTTAGATGAAATTGCAAAGATTATCAGAGAGTTTGCAGGCTATGGATACAGAAGAGTAACTAAAGAGCTGAAAAACAAAGGGTTTAGGATTAACCATAAAAGAGTCTTGAGAATTATGAGGAAAAATAACTTAACGGTTAAAAGAAAGAGGAGATTTAAAATAACAACTGACTCAAATCACAAGTTTCGGATTTACCCAAACCTGATCAAAGGTTTGGTACTTGGCAGAATCAATCAAGTCTGGGTAGCAGACATAACGTACGTTAGACTCCCGAAGGGTTTTGTGTACCTGGCTGTCGTTTTAGACGCCTACTCAAGACGAGTCATCGGTTGGTGCCTCAGAGAGGATCTCACTGAAGAGTTGGCCCTTAGAGCACTTAAGACGGCCATAGCAAGCCGGACAATTGTCCAGGGGCTGATTCATCACTCCGACCGTGGAGTCCAATACGCCTCAATCGCCTACACCAACCTTTTGAGGGAAAACAACATTTTAATCAGTATGAGCAGAAAAGGTAATTGTTACGATAATGCCAAGGCAGAATCCTTTTTCAAGACCATTAAAGCCGAGGAAATATA
>SCST01000835.1 GCA_004299465.1 Methylovulum sp.
TTTCCAGGCCGATAAGCGCACCGTCATCGGCAACGCCAATCAATAAGGTGCCTCCGTGATTGCTGTTTAAGAACCCTGCCAGCGTTTTTAATACGATGCCTTCGAGCGAACGGTTGATACGCGATTGTTCAAGGTCCCAGCGGAATGATGACTTGAATTCTAAAAATGGGCCTTCACCCTGCAAGATGATTGAGGGGATGTCTTTTTGCAGTTCGGCTTTCAAGTGTTCTATGCGAGACAAACGCTTGTGTAAAAAACCGTATATGCCTACCGTCAACAAGCCCAGCATAGCGCCGATTTCGGCATAAAATAACAGCAGTTCGTTTTCTGCAACATTGCCGTTTGTAATCGAAGCCAGCTGTTTTACAACATATTCAATCGACGATAATTTATTGTTATTGCTTTCCTGCGAATAAATAAAATTATAGCTTGGCGCAAGAATAAAGACGCCTATACCCGCACCGATCAGCGCGGCAAAAAGATAGAGCTTTAATTGCTGTTGCCAAAGCGACAGCATCAGTAAAAAGAATCTTTTCATCGTAATGCGTAACTATTCAGCCCCTTGCTGTAGGGCGTGCTGCGCGCGCCTTCTCCGGCGCGTGGATAACGCACCAGTCCGTTGATGGCGCGCGCAGCACGCCCTACGCTTCAGGCAAGGACCTGAATAGTTATGAAACTTCAAGCTGTAAACCTGCGCATAAAAGCCTAAAACAGCGTATCCCACAGCGCATCTACCCTGTTAATGACCGCTTTACTCATCGCTATCGGCCTGCCCCATTCCCTGTTGGTTTCTCCCGGCCATTTATTCGTCGCATCGAAACCCACTTTTGAGCCCAGGCCGGATACCGGCGATGCAAAATCCAGGTAATCAATCGGCGTATTTTCGAGCAGGGTCAAGTCCCTGACGGGGTCCATACGCGTCGTAATGGCCCAGATGACATCTTCCCAGTTGCGGACATCGACATCATCATCAACGACGATGACGAATTTGGTATACATGAACTGCCGTAAATACGACCAGGTACCCAACATCACGCGCTTGGCGTGGCCGGCATACTGCTTTTTCATGCTGATAACCGCCATGCGGTAGGAACAGCCTTCCGGCGGCAGGTAAAAATCGATAATTTCGGGGAATTGCTTTTGCAAAATCGGCACAAACACTTCATTGAGCGCGACACCTAAAATCGCC
>SCST01000902.1 GCA_004299465.1 Methylovulum sp.
TCCAAAAACAAGGTGCCGTTATCGGCTAATTCAAAACGGCCTTTGCGCTGGCTGACGGCGCCACTGAACGCGCCTTTTTCGTGGCCGAACAATTCCGATTCCAGCAAGGTATCGGGCAGTGCCGCACAATTCAGTTTTAAAAAAGGGCCGCCGGCGCAACCGGAATTAAAATGTATCGAATTTGCGACGACTTCTTTACCGGTGCCTGATTCGCCGCGTATCAATACCGTGGTATTCCATTTGGCAACCTGCCGGATTAAATCGAAGACTTTCAGCATCGGCGGCGAATGGCCGATGATATTTTCAAAACCGTAATTTTTGATCAGCGCCTGTTTCAACTGGTCGCGCTCGCTTAACAAGTCGCGTTGTTTGCGCTCAATAATCCTGAGCATTTTGACGCTTTGCGCAATCAGGTTCGCGACCATTTCCATGAACCGCGCCCGTTCGCCGAGCATCTGGCTGTTATCGGGCTGTGCGGCCAGCACGCCGACCAACTCGCCTTTTTCAATATAAATCGGCGAACCGATAAACGGCAGTTCCGGGTCGTATAAACCCAGACGACCTAAAAAACGCGGCTCTTCGGATACTTTCTCGACGACTATCGTGCTGCCTTCAGCCAGTATCGCGCCCATCAGGCCTTCACCGGGATTGTACCGGACCGGTTGCGCAGGCTTGCCGGCACCGTCGGTATGTACGGCGCAAACGATCATGCCTTTGTTTTCTATTTCCCTGAGCGTAATCATGCCTGAGCGCATACCCGATTTTTTATGCAATATTTCCAACACGCCTTGCAATTTGGCATGCAAATCATGAGCGCTGTTGAGTATCTGGCTGATCAGGTACAACGCATCCAGTTCCGCTTCTATAAGTTGTATACGACCGGGCATTACGCTATCTCTCTCACCGGGATTTTGTGCAGCGGGAAGCTGATAATAAATCGGCAGCCCTGCTCATAATCCGAATCTATATTAATAAGTCCATGATGTTGGTTGACAATTTCCTTGACCATAACGAGTCCCA
>SCST01000903.1 GCA_004299465.1 Methylovulum sp.
CCTTCTATAAGGATCTTTATATCCTGGATGTCATGTATATTCGAAATAATGCTCTCATAAAGCCCCTTAAGAAGAAAAAATTCCGTAACAGCATCCCCCTGGAAATTCCTCCTGAATTCGTCTGATAGATCAACATAGAGCGTCCTGTCTGCATCTTTATACAGACCGAGTAGCCTTGCACCCCGCGGTATATTTGATACTGCTGCGCCCGCAGGCCCTTTAAGGTATTCTTCTACTGTAGCCTCTGCAATTGCAATCTGTACAGTCCTCCTCGGAAGTCTTCTCTCTTCAAGCCGAAGCCGGTCGCCTATAGGGTAATAAATCCTCAGAGAAAAAAGATCTTCTGTCCTGGTTAACGTTTCAACAATCTCTTCTGCGGGCCTTTCCTTAGAGAATACCTTCAAGAAATAAAGATATCCACCTGCGATACCGCCCAGAAAGATTAATACCATTAATATTACACCAGATATCTTTCCGATGTTTATACCACACCTCATTCCAATTTCTTATTTCTTGGTTCTCAGTTTGCGCTTGCTATTGTTCAAATAATGCAACGCCGCTGATAATTGAATTTTTAAGTCTTGCCCTCATCTGTTGGTCATAAACCACAAATCTCGGTGAAGGAAGTTCGATTAAAACAGAAGGTGCACCAACAGAATTAAGTATAGGGAGAGGCATTTCCCTGCGAATAACATCTGCCTTGAACTCATCTTCTATCGCCTTTCTGATACTGTCTGAAAGAGCCTTGCTTTTTCCGATATATTTTTTCTGTCTCGAGGAAAGGCTGTAAAGATCAACTATTTCATTCGAGCCTTGCTCTTCAAACTTAGTGCTGTAAAGGATAAAATTCTCAGACATCGAAGAATGTAAACTTATAAATACATCAGGGCTTTTCTGGTTAACAAATTTAATTCTATCAGCAAGCGAGATATACTGGTCTACATTACGCGTAAGAAAAACCTTTTTGCCTTTCTTTGAAAGGACTTTACCTAAATCTTTAGCCAGGATCAAGCTGATATCTTTCTCACTCACATCTTCAGAGGTTATACCAAAATCATAGCCACCGTGCCCCGCGTCGATGACAAAGACATTGGAAAGGCTTGGTGCTGATTGCTTCTCTGTTTGCATCTCTTTTTTCCCAATATCAAATACAAGCCTTGCCGGAGAGGAAAGTTTGAAAAATTTTATTTCTGCCTTTTCCTTAAGATTTATTACTAATAATTTATCCTTTGGAACTCCCTCAAAAGGAAGGGTCTTCTGGGCTGTCAGATTGAATGGTTCAGGGAATTCTATCTTTATCTGGGAGGACGAAGTAGTTACTTTTGTTTTATTAATGAATGATTCTTCGGCCTCAAATACAATCCGCATCAGGCCTTCCTGTTTACTGAATTTCAGTAAGACCTCTGTCTTTTTCTGAGCAGAGAGGGAAACTACCATAAGTAAAGATATTGATAGAAATATGGCAAAATTTTTTT
>SCST01000433.1 GCA_004299465.1 Methylovulum sp.
TTGATCATGCCAGATATGATATTGAAATCGTCCATTTGGGGGAACAGGGCGGGCGCATACCTGAAGCCAAAGCAGCCGGTGTTAAGTCGGTGCCTGCATTGGTTTTAAACGATCAGGTATTTCATATTAATTTCGGTGCATCTGTTGATGACTTGACTTAGAAAGGTGGAAAAATGAACGAACAAGAGCAACAAAAAGATAAATTCTGGCTGTATGTGGGCCTGACGCTATTTGTCATACTGGCCGGTATCTTCATGGTAAAGCAAAGCGAGAATGAAAAATTTGCACCGATTAAGCAGCAGATCGATGCTGAAAATGCTGAAATGAATATCCGGGTATTGAACTGAGTCAGTCCTTTAGCTTGAATAAACTTTAGCTTGAATAAATATAATAATCAGGAGAGCAACGATGAAACTTAAAACAGGTTTGTTGGCGGCGCTAATAGTTTTTTTCGGCGCCCTATATTCCGGCGCAATATTAGCCACAGAATATATTCACCGGGACCTCATGGCGAATACGCTGGCGTCACCGGGCTGTGCAGTGGAAGCAGATGCTGTTGCCAACGCATCCAAGTCTTATAATATCAATAAATACAGTAAAAAATTCTGTCAATCACAAGGTTACGGCTGGCATGTAGAGGCAATAAAAGACAACGGTAAAGCCGTCTGCCAGGATTGCGCGGGAACTAATAGCGGTAAAAAACAATGTCACCTGGAAGATGTCGTGGTTACTTGTAAACGTATTAAACCCGGATCGGTAGGCATGCTGCCTGGAAAAAGTTAAGACCCCCTGTTGGGTAATTGTTCAAACAGCCGATGGCAAGGGATACAAATCGGTCTCTTGCCTGTTTCTTTACCCTAGCTGATTTCCTCCCCTCTCAAGCCGAATATCTGGAATGGTTCGGCTTTTTTTGTAAAAGACTATCCGGCAGGGCTTTATTGATTAATTTCTTTTCCGGTCAAGCAAATCTATAATTACGGAACGGCCGCATCATGGCGTGGGATGCTTACATGTCATCGCCAGATGCCTTGAGATGGTCGCCCTGATCTGCAAACAACTGGATAGAAATTAAAAATCACTCATGAAAAGCAATTCAATTGATGCCTCATCTTCGTATGATATTTTTTCGTCAGCGTTTTTGCTGGGTAATATAGCTGCGCCATTTGTCATCGGCATGGCCGTCGGCTATTTTGCTAAAAAAATGTTGCGTACAGCTTTATTCCTGGCAGGCGCAGCAATCGTGCTGCTGTTTGCCAGCGAGTATTACGGAATTATCGAGATTAGCAATGCAGAACTTCAACATGCGGCCGAATCGGCAACGGATGCTGCAAAATCGTCGGGAGATTTTTTGGTAAACCGCTTGTCCGGCATTACCAGTAAAGGTGTTAGCGGTGTTGCCGGTTTTTTTGTCGGGTTCAAGCTGGGCTAGGCAACAAGCCGACAAGATGTTGTTTACCTTAGGATATGCCGGTTGGGTGAAACGAAGAGGGATTAATCAACTGCCATGCGTTTTTAACGTGAAGGTAACGGGACCATTGTTAACGAGCGCTACCTGCATGTCCGCGCCAAACCGGCCGAATTCAACCTGTGGATAGCTTTGTCTGGCGTGTTGCTGCAGGTAGGCAAACAGCTCGCGGCCTTTTTCCGGTGACGCCGCCGATGTGAAACTGGGACGGTTGCCTTTTTGCGTGTCCGCGGCCAATGTGAATTGCGGAACCAGCAGCAGGCCGCCGTTGATGTCGCGCAAACTCAGGTTCATGCGGTCATTTTCATCGGCAAAAATGCGGTAATTGAGTATGCGTTCCAGCAAACGTTGCGCGTCTTTTACAGTGTCTTCTTTTTCTACCGCAACCAGCGCCATAATGCCGGTACCGATTTTGCCTATGTCCTGGCGGTCGACGGTGACGGTAGCGGTGGTGACGCGCTGGATGATTGAAATCATGGTTTTTAGCTTTTAAGTCGTTGATGCTTCGTTGATTGTGCTTGAGTGCTGGCGGGAGGTATGCGATTGATGCCGGGGTAACAGGCAATGCCGTTACCCCGGTTCGACAGAAAGATTGTTTACGGTGTCGTGTTGATTAATACGCTTAAGGTACTGTCGCTGAGATTCGACGTAAGCACATCAAGCCTGCCGTCATTGTTGACATCGGCTACCGATAAGGAGCCGGGATTTCCGCCTGTGGCATAGTCGGTTTTCGCGAGGAAAACGCCGTTACCTTTGCCGGCTAAGACGCTGACGGTGTTGCTGACACCGTTAGAGACGACGAGATCGGGTTTGCCGTCGCGGTCGATGTCTGCTATCGCGGCCGAGTAAGGGCTGGTGCCTGTAATATAGTCTAGTTTGGACTTGAATGTGCCGTTGCCGTTGCCCAGTAATACGCTCACGGTATCGGCATTGGCGTTAGGCGTAGCCAGATCCGGCTTGCCGTCGCGGTTGACATCGCCTACAGTGACTACGAACGGACTGGCGCCGGTAATGTAATCGACTTTGAAGTTGAATGTGCCGTTACCTTTGCCGAGCAACACACTGACGGTGTTGCTGCTATAGTTCGCCGTGACCAGGTCGGGCTTGCCGTCGCGGTTGACATCAGCTGCCACTACAGATTGCGGAAATGAACCGGCGATATAATCGACCTTGGGTTTGAAAGTGCCTGTGCCCGTGCCTAATAATATGCTCACGCTGTTGCTGCCGGAGTTTACGACGGCCAGGTCCGGTTTACCATCGCGGTTGACATCGCCCAGCGCTGCCGAGTAGGGACCTGATCCGGTGCTGTAATCGACTTTCGGCTGGAAAGTCCCATCACCATTGCCAATCAATACGCTGACGGTGTTATCGACGAAGTTTGCGGTGACCAGATCCGGTTTGCCGTCACGGTTGACATCGCCCATGATTACCGCATTGGTATTGGCTCCCGCCGTGTAATCGGTTTTTGGTAGGAAAGTTCCGGTACCGCTGCCGAGTAGCACACTTACGGTGCTGGCGCCGATGTTTGCGGTAGCCAGGTCGGCTTTACCGTCGTGGTTGACGTCTGCTGCCGATATATAGATAGGATTGCTGCCGGTGGCGTAGTCTACCTTGGGTTGGAAAGTGATAGGGGCGGCTTGCAGTTCCGCGCTGAAACCGGATACGAGCAGAAGGCTGCTGATAGCCGCTGCCAGGAAGTAAGGCGATGATTCTATATTTTGTAGCATGGCTGGATTCCTCATAACGTTAGAGTTGATGTAACTATTCAGCCCCTTGTTGTAGGGCGTGCTGTACCCTCTGGGGCATAAACGCGCGCCATCAACGGACTGGCGCGTTATCCACTCGCCGGAGAAGGCGCGCGCAGCACGCCCTACGCTTCAGGCAAGGATCTGAACAGTTACGAGTTGATTTGCTATACAAG
>SCST01000434.1 GCA_004299465.1 Methylovulum sp.
TTTTGTGTCAAAGCAACGGGTTTTACCCGTACCGGCGATCATCAATGCCTGTAAAAAAAAACCGGTATCAACCGCCGTCAGCTTATTGGCGCCCGATCCGGGAGCATCATCATAAACCGATTGATAACAGGCTTCCAATTCTGTCATGGTTTTGAAGCATGAACTGGCGGAATGCCATTGAAAGTGCGGGGAATTTTATAACATGCTGTCATTGCGGCGGCGTAAAAGCAACGCCGGCACACAGCCATGCACGTTGCTTTCCGCGACAAAGAAGGCGCGCACGGCGCGCCCTACTTCGTTTAACGGCGTAGACGCCATTAAGTTTTCATGAGCTCTTGGTGCCAATCCTTAAACGCATCCGCGGGAATCGGCCGGGAAAAATGATAACCCTGCACTTCCTGGCATTGATGGTTTTTAATGCACTCCAATTCATCCATTGTTTCAACGCCTTCTGCAATCATCTCCAGGCCCAGGCTGCCGCCCATCGCGATGATCGCCCGGACAATGGCTTCATTGGCCGGAACATCATGGATATTGCGTATAAATGACTGATCTATTTTAATTCGGTCTATTGGGAACCGGGTCAGGTAACTCAAACTTGAATGACCCGTGCCGAAATCGTCGATAGCCAGTTTAATGCCCAACGACCGGAGTTCATTTAAAACAGTTACCGTTTGCAGCGGATTAGTCATCACCACACTTTCGGTTAATTCCAGTTCGATATATTTCGGATCTATGCCGGTATCCTCGACGACCTTTTTAACACAGGCACAAAAGTCCTGCTGGCGAAACTGAATAGCCGAGACGTTGATGGCCATCCGCAAGCTCGGTAATCCCTGCCTGACCCATTCGGCATGCTGCCGACAGGCTTCATGCAGCACCCATTCACCGATAGCAACGATCAAGCCGGATTCTTCGGCAATCGGGATGAATGTAGCGGGCGATATTAATCCCTGTTTAGGGTGGTGCCAGCGCAACAACGCCTCTACGCCTATCACCTGATTGCTTGCAAGATGAATTTGCGGCTGATAGAACAACGAAAGTTCATTATTATTCAGCGCCATTCTAAGATCGGTTTCGAGCGAATTTCGCTCAATCAGGCAGTGATCGAATACTTCAGAATATACAATATAACCGTTGCGCCCTTTTTCCTTGACTTCATACATCGCGGCATCGGCCTTGCGAATCAATCCATCGACCGTATCATCATGCAGGGGATATAACGCCACACCCAAGCTTGCGGTAATTTGAATTTCGCGCTCATAGATCTGCATCGGTTGCCGGATATTGTCGATAATGGTCGAGGCCACTTTTTCTGCGTGCCCGGCTTCTGTCAGGTTCTGCAGGATGATCACAAACTCGTCGCCGCCCATACGGGCGACGGTATCGCTTTCCCTGACGCTGGACGTTAATCGATGCGCAAAATTGATTAATAATTGATCGCCAAAACTGTGTCCCAAGGTATCGTTAATCTGTTTAAACCGGTCCAGGTCGACAAAAACCAGTGCAAACAAACTTTTATTGCGCTTTGCTTGTTGACACGCCTGCAGTAGGCGGTCTTTAAACAATAAGCGGTTCGGCACGCCGGTAAGCTGATCGTAATGCGCAAGAAAATACAGGTCCTGCTGTTTGCGTTGCGTGATTTCCTCCAGCAATTTGTGGCCTGTTGCCATGCCGATATAGGCGCTGTTTTCAACAATAATAAAACCATTAGCCATATGCCGCATACCGGCGTTGATGGTGATATTGGCAAGGTCGTCAATGCTGGTATTGATATCGACAATAACAGGATCGGTCGTCATAATTTCGCCGATCAGTTTTCTATGGTGCAAATCCCTGGCATAGGGTTTAAAAAAGATTTCCGTCAAACGGCCGCGATCGATTAGGCCGACAGGAACATTATTGTCATTGATGATAGGCGCAGTAAAAAGTGTCTTGTCTTCGATGAAAATATTCAAAACATCCAGGCAACGCCGCTCAACCGGGATAGGATCGACGTAATGCAGCAACTCTTTGACCGTGGCGGATTGGTTCTGGCCAGACGCATTCATATAGGTCTGCTTTATATCTGAGTCGATTAATATCTTTTCCTTGGCAATACGTGTTAACGATTTCATAAATAACCATAGCAAGAGACAGGGATTGTGTGTGTTCTACATGAATCATATTAATGCGTTGTGACAGGTAAAAATCGCGGCTTGTAATTGCGGGAAATTACCGGAAGGCGCCAAGTATACTGCGCATCGGCTACGCGAGGGCTATACGGTGCTTTGAAATGCTTTCTCGTACAATTGCTCTTTGCTGTAAGGCATGATGCGCACGCCATCGGCGAACTGGCACGTTACACGCGCCGGAGAAGGCGCGCGCGGCGCGCCCTACGCTCCAGGCAAGGAGCTGAATAGTTATAACGGCACTCACTCCAGAGGGACAAAAGACCGGGACTGTCCCGAGTCAAGTAGAAACCTTTTTAACTAAAACTCCTCCCATTCATCGCTTTCCGCAGTTTGCAGCGTCGGCTTAACCGACGCAGCGCTTTTGCCTTTATAGGTCTCTATTTTTACCGGTACGGCTTGCCTAACGGCCCGAACAGCAACAGGGGCCCGTATATTCTCGTCTATCTTAAAAACCTCCACCGTAGCCGACAAATTTTGGGCCTGCTCTTCCATTGATTCTGCCGCAGCAGCAGCCTGTTCGACTAAGGCGGCATTCTGTTGGGTGACATCATCCATTTGGGCAATCGCCTGGTTAACTTGCGCAATACCTGAACTTTGTTCGACGGAAGCGGCGGAAATCTGGGACATGATCGCCGTAACCCGCTGGATGGAAGCGACGATTTCCTGCATGGTATGCCCGGCCTGCGCAACCAGTTTACTGCCGTCCTCGACTTTGTCTTCCGAGTTGCCGATCAGGTTCTTGATTTCCCCGGCTGCTGCCGCGGCGCGTTGCGCAAGGTTACGAACCTCGCCGGCCACCACGGCGAAACCCCGCCCCTGATCGCCTGCCCGCGCCGCTTCAACGGCGGCATTGAGCGCCAGGATATTGGTTTGGAAGGCAATACCGTCAATCACGGCGATAATGTCGACAATTTTACGTGACGATTCAGTGATGTCATTCATCGTCGCAATGACTTTTTGCACAACCGCAACACCTTTACCGGCCACATCGGAGGCACCTATCGCCAACTGGTTCGCTTGCTTGGCATTTTCGGTATTGGCCTGCACGGCTGTCGTCAGTTCCTCCATACTGGCTGCGGTTTGTTCAAGGCTGGCGGCCTGCTCTTCGGTGCGGTGCGATAAATCATTATTGCCCGCAGCGATTTCCTTGGACGCGACATTGATGGTATCGGTAGAGCTTTTGATTTCAGCCACCAGTGTTTTGATATTGCCTACCGTACCGTTCACGCCCACTTTAACGCGGCCAAAAATACCGGGATAATCCCGGCTGATGGTTTGGGTCAGGTCGCCTTTAGCCAGCGCGTCGGCAACGCGCAATACGTCATTCAAGCCTGTCTCGGTAACATCGGAAAGTTGATTAAGCAGTTCGGACAAGGTTTGGATATAACCCGTCTTGCCTTTCATATTCATTTTGACGCTAAAATCCCCGCTATTGGCTGCAGCATCAACAATATGCTGAATTTCACCCACCACAGCGGTCAATGAATCCACCGTATTATTAACACCGTTTTTCGTCTGCCCGAATATCCCAGGGTAATCTTTAGTGATGCGCTGGCTGAGATCGCCTGCCGCCAGTGCATTTGCAACACGCATGACATCGTTAAAGCCGGCATTGGTCGTATCCGACAAGGTGTTCAATGCTTCACCCAGCTCCCTGGCATAGCCTTTATGATGATTGAGATCAATATGCTTGCTGAAATCACCTTTAACCGCAGCGCTTACACTGCCGTGAACATCCGCCACGACATTTTTCAGGGCATTTTGCATGGTTTCCAAGGCCAGCAACAATTGGCCGGTCTCATCCTGGCTATCCACGCTAATAACGCTGCTCAAATCGCCATCGGCAATTTTCTGCGCGACTTCAACACCAAAGGCTAGCTGCCTGGTTATCGCGCGAATCAAGCCGATACCTAAAAACAGCGCCATCATAACGGCGGCAAGCCCCGTTACGATCATCAGGATGCGTAAGTTGTGAATCGACTGCCGAGCCATTTCGTTATCATTTTCGGTATATTGCCTATTAAGCTCGACGAGCTTGTTAAGCAATACCTTGACATCAGCAACCTGGTTTTTCCGTAATTCCAATTCCTTGAAATAGGCCGCGAACAATTGCTTCTGCCCTTCTTCGCCCTGATTTTTCGACAAGGCTTCAATCGTAGCATTAACGTCCGCCTGGCTTTGTTTCCACGCGTCCCACGCCGGAACGAATGCTTGCCAGACTTGCGCCTCTTCAGGCTCGTGAGAGCCCGCCGCATAAATAGCCCAGCCTTTGTCAATACGCGTCCAAACCTGCTTCCTGTTTTTTATGATTTCGGCAAATTTTTCCTGCGCGTTATAGTTATACTGGTAAAGCAGCATATCCCGATTGGCAAGCCTTATCGCGGTCTGCCCCTCATTAATCATGCCTAGCCCTATAATTGACGGCAAGCGGTTATTGCCTAACTGTTCCAGTGAGGCGGATATTTTCTGGATACCATAATTCCCGACCAAGCCCACGACCGCCAAAGCGATTGACGAAAAGAGCACAAGCATAATCAATTTGATTTTGATACTTAGATTTTTCATTCCTAATTCCTGTCAGATATTATCCCGCGTAACTATTCAGCCCCTTGCTGTAAGGCGTGCTGCGCGCGCCAAACGGACTGGCACGTTATCCACGCGCCAGAGAAGGCGCGCGCGGCGCGCCCTACGCGTCAGGCAAGGCTCTGAACAGTTACTGTCCCGCATATTAAAGCATAGAAAAGCATCGATAAGAGCAGCCGCCTGCACGCCGGAGCCCGCCGATGATACTTGTTTCACACATGTAGCGGGTCGATGCCGGACGGAAATCCGGCACGAAGATACCTGTGGCAGCTTAGGAATGGCCTGATTAACGATCAAAAAAGGAGGCGGCCCCAGAAAAAAGGCCGGCAAACAAAATATCAGCGGAATAAGGAAAGGCTGCGCCGGATTTGCCTGAAAAATACCGGGACATGAAACGCATGGCATTTACGACGTTTATTCTGCCGCAGCCCTTAAAAACCAGTTATCGGCAATTTGTCCATGCAGTGCGCCGAGCTTGTTTTGTAAATCGTCAAGAATTGCGCGCAATTGCAATTGCGTCGTTTGATGGGTATCAATCGCCTGTACATAATTTTCCAATTCCGAAAGCCGCTGGGGTAAGGCATCGGGATTAGGCAACTGGTTAATGCAATCGGAAATTTCCATAAGACAGCACCTCACCGAACGCGGCAAGTTCGTGTCCAGCAATAAAAAATTAAGCACATCATCGCCTTTAACGCGGCTGCGCACATGCTGGCGATACATCAGCAAGGCATTCAGCGCCGTTAAGATATTCATCCACAGTATGGTTTCGTATTGGCGTAATTCGTCGCTACGGGATTCCGCCAGTAACAGTGACGCTAAATCCAGGATGCGGCTGGTCATATCGGCGCGCTCCAGATTCCTGCCCAGCCGAATAAACCGGTAAGGATGATTATGGCTCATATAGCCGGATAATAAGCCGGTAAAACGCTGACAGCCTTTGAGTATCTCCTTAAGAAACAGCACACGGCTGCGGCGGTTGGAAACCGTATCCAGGTTGCTTTTGGTGAACAAGTACATTTCATTAACCTGTTCCCAGGCCTCATCGGGCAATAATTCCCTGGATGTGCGTATATTTTCCCTGGCGGCGCTTAATGACGAAAAC
>SCST01000435.1 GCA_004299465.1 Methylovulum sp.
TTTAAAAGATATTAATGGTGATTCTGTATTCAGCAAAATCTTAAATGCAGAATAAGCGCTTAGTTTATTTTCCCGCCTTATAAAAAAACCTCGCCTGGAATTTCCAGGCGAGGTTTTTTTCGGCCGGTAAGGCAACATCTTGGTCTGTTTATCTTATTTCTTCATCAACATTATGAGTGTAAATGGTTTGCAGTCTGTACCGACGTTGTTGCATATAATGCTAAAATTTTATTCTCTACCCCAATAAGCTAATTTCATCTAACTCATCGGAGGAACTATGCCGTTTCTTGGTCTTGGCCTGCATGTACTGATCGCATTATTTTTTGCTGTTCATTCTTACCGCACCGGACAGAATATGTATTGGCTGTTTATTTTGTTGGCTTTTCCATTATTAGGAAGTGTTGTTTACTTCACAGTCGTTTACTTGCCCAGCACTCGCATTGACCGCGGCGCGAAAAAGGTCGTCGCTGCGGCGACCAAAGTGTTGGACCCAACCAAGGAACTACGCGAGGCTAAAGCGGCGTTTGATTATACGCCGACCGCACAAAATCAAATGCGCTTGGCCGCCGCAACGCTCAATGCGGGTTTTGCCGAAGAAGCAGCCACGTTTTATCAGGCTTGTCTTAAAGGGCCTTTTGCTGAGGATCCAGAGATCCGTTACGGTGCGGCGCAGTCGCTGCATGAATGCCAACGTTATGACGAGGCCGTCGCTTTTCTTAAAGCCATCCGCGTCGATAGTCCGGGTTACCGGCCTGAGCAAGTTGTTTTATTGTTGGCCGGAACATTGGCGGGTGCAGGCTGCCATCACGAGGCTGAAGAGCAATTTATTGCCGCCGTACAGCAATTCGGCAGTTTTCAGACACATGCCGAATATGCGATTTGGGCTGTCAACACCGGCGATTGGGAAACTGCCGAACGCTTACGTGCGGAAATTCAAGAGTCGCAAAAACGCTGGAACCGGCATACTCGCAAACTGAATACGCCAATGTTACGGCGTGTGACGACAGCTTTTAACGAGGCAGTGCGGTAGCTTGGAGTGAGTGCGCGAGTTTTAAGGTGCCGGAATCACTCCAGCCGTCGAAGGCTTCGTTATTTTCGACTTTTGTCTAAGCGACGATAAGCTTACAGGCCAATAAGGCTAAATACCAGTCCGGTTGCGCCGCAGCTTGCGATCACCGGGATAACGCCCAGCTTGTAGCGAGTCAGTGCCAGCAAGGCAAGCAGGCTGATGAGTGCGGAAACACCATCGAAGCGTCCCGTGAAGCCTTGCGGCCAAAAGACGTGCCAGGCAAAGAACACGGCGAGATTGAGGATGACTCCTACCACGGCTGCGGTAATTCCGGTCAGCGGCGCGGTAAATTTCAGCTTGCCGTGAGTGGATTCCACCAGCGGACCGCCGGCCAAGATGAACAGGAAGCTGGGCAGGAAGCTGAAGTAAGTCACCACTGTCGCCGCCGTCGCGCCCGCCAGGAACAATTGCCCGGGGCCAAACAGCTCTTTTGTCCATCCGGCCACGAAGCCGACGAAGGTTACCACCATGATGAGCGGACCTGGCGTCGTTTCTCCCAAGGCCAAGCCATCGATCATCTGGTTCGGCGTCAACCAGTGAAAATGTTCTACCGCTCCCTGGTAAACGTAGGGCAGTACCGCATAGGCGCCGCCGAAAGTCAGCAGCGCTGCTTTGGTGAAGAACCAGCCCATCTGGGTTAGCGCACTGTCCCAGCCATAACGGGCGTACAGGAAACCGATAGCTCCGCCCCACAGGAGCAGGCCAACCAGGATCACCTTCAACAAGCCTGTCCATGTGAAATAGGCATGGGCCGGCGGCGGCGTGTCGTCGTCGATAAGTGCAGGTCCGAAGCCCTGTTTGGCCGCACCATGTCCGCCGCCTACCGCGAATTTTTGCGGGGCAAGCTTGCCGCCAATCGCCCCGAGCATGGCGGCGGCGAGCACGATCAACGGAAATGGTGTATCAAGTAGAGAAATGGCTATGAAGGCCAACCCCGCCATCGACCAGAGTAAGCCGTTTTTCAGCGCTCTTGAGCCGATCCGATATGCCGCGAAGACCACGATGGCGGTTACTGCCGGTTTGATGCCGTAAAGTATGCCGGCGATTGCGGGGATATGGGCAAAAGCCAGGTAAACCCAGCTCAAGCCGATCAGTAATAATAGCGACGGCAGCACAAACAGGCTGCCGGCTATTATCCCGCCCCAATTGCGATGCATCAGCCAGCCGAGATAAATCGCGAGTTGTTGCGCTTCCGGTCCCGGTAGTAACATGCAGTAATTCAGCGCGTGTAGGAAGCGTTTTTCTGAAATCCAGCGTCGTTTCTCAACCAATTCCTGGTGCATGATGGCGATTTGCCCGGCAGGGCCGCCAAAACTGATAAAACCCAGTTTTAGCCAAAACCGAAAAGCCTCCCAAAAGTGAACCGGCTCAGGGCGGGTTAAGGCGTGTTCGGTTACGTATTCTTCAGAATGTTTCATTCGGGCTTATTCCTTTCTCGAAAGCCACCAGCAGGCTGTCAAATATAGCGCCGGCAGATAGTAATAGTCGATCGTCATCGTCGATGCTATCGCGTAATCCCGCCAATACCGTTTCAACGCCGATTGCTTCGGGTGTCTGGATTCCGCCTATGTCAAGGTAATGCACCAAAGATCCCAGCCGTTTCAAGCCTGGATAATCAAGGCTAAAACTGCTTACCAAGACCTCGAACGTTACACGGGGGCCGATGTGGC
>SCST01000436.1 GCA_004299465.1 Methylovulum sp.
CAGGAAGCTTTCCCGAACGCGCAAGACTCGCCCAGCGTGCCGGATGCGATATGCTCCTGGTCTGCAACAACCCGTCCGCAGCAGAGCAAGTATTGGATGCATTGCCGGTCACGCAGGACCCCGTCAGGGAACGCCGCCTGCTCGGCATGCGAGGCAAAGCGTCGATGAATCGCGAACAACTCATGCAGTCCGAAAAATGGCAACGCTTATCAAGCCTTATCAACCAATTCACCCAAACCCTGTAACCCCATTATGCTTAACGAAATCAAACATATCCAGGCGCATGCCGAGTTACTGCACAGCGAGTGCGAAGTCGAGGCCGCGCTGGACAAAATGGCCGAACAAATTAACCATCTCCTGGCTGACCGCACACCATTAATACTCTGCGTGCTGAACGGCGGCATCATCGCCGCCGGCAAATTGCTGACCCGCTTGACGATGCCGCTGAATATCGATTCGATCAACGCCAGCCGTTACCGAAACCAGACCGCGGGCGGCACCATCGAATGGGTGCTGAAACCCGCGACGCCGCTGAAGGACCGCACGGTGCTCATCATCGACGATGTGCTCGACGAAGGCATAACGCTGGCGGCAATACAGCAATATTGCCTGGGACAAGGCGCGACATCCGTTTATAGCGCGGTATTAGTCGATAAAATCATGGATCACGAAAAACCCGCTCATGCCGATTTTGTCGGCCTGAGCGTCCCCAACCGCTACTTATTCGGCTACGGCATGGACTATAAAGGCTATCTGCGCAATGCCGCCGGTATCTACGCCTGTAAAGCGAATGAGGAGCCCAGTTATGACAACTCCATATATGACTAAAGTAGCGATCATAGGCGGCACCGGACTCACCCGTCTCGGCGACCTGAAGCAGCTCAGGCGCGATGCCCTGCAAACGCCTTACGGACAGCCTTCAGCCGATTTTATTACCGGCGAATGGGCGCAAAAAGAAGTGGTCTTTCTCGCAAGACACGGCGATCCGCACCGCATTCCGCCGCACAAGATAAATTACCGCGCCAATATCTGGGGGCTTAAACAGCTCGGTGTCGAAAACATTATCGCCGTCGCCGCGGTAGGCGGCATTACCGCCGCGATGGCGCCTGCGCATATCGCGATACCCGACCAGGTCATCGATTACAGTTACGGCCGCGCGCATACCTTTTTTGAAGACGACGATTCCGCCGTCACGCATATCGACTTTACCTTGCCTTATAGCTCGAAGCTGCGCATGCAATTGCTTGCCGCCGCAGCCCAAGCCGGGATTGCCGTTGCCCAGGGCGGCACCTACGGCTGCACCCAAGGCCCGCGCCTGGAAACCATCGCCGAAATCAAGCGCATGGAACAAGACGGCTGCGACCTGGTCGGCATGACCGGCATGCCGGAAGCGGCGCTGGCCAAGGAACTCGGCCTGCATTACGCCTCGGTCTCGGTTATTGCCAACTGGGCGGCCGGGAAATCCGAAGGCGAGATCACGATGGAGGACATTGAGCAGAATCTGCATACCGGCATGGCGAATGCGGCGGAATTGCTCAAGGCGTTTATAGCGATTAGCCCGGATTTCGTAAGCTCCGACCGGGCTAATTGCTGAAAGGGGGGTTGCGGGAAAGGGTTAATATGTACCATCGGGATAACTATTCAGCCTCTTGCTGTAGGGCGTGCTGCGCGCGCCTTCTCCGGCGTGTGA
>SCST01000437.1 GCA_004299465.1 Methylovulum sp.
CCTGGACGATATTGTCGACGGAATGAATGATACCGCCCGGCTCATTGATATTTGTCATCCAAGGCAGATCGAGAATGCCGCGCACGAGCTTCTAGCGACACTGGTGTCGATGACTGAAAAACTGCAGATGAAGATAGCACAGTATCCGGACATTGAACTGGCAAGCATAAGAGCGTGCTGTAAGGCGCTCAAGGGAAACGAGGAAAACGCAGACTTGATCTATCATGAATGGCGGAAGAAACAACGCCGGGTTTTGGTCCTTTCACTGATCGAAGAAAATAATTGGACCGAGATTTTAGGTGTCCTCGAGCAAACAACGGATGCCGCTTATCATGCGGGACTATTGCTCGAGCGCATCGCCAGGTATCGCCAAAAATAATCAGTCTTGGAATACACTTCAACATCAGCATCGAGCTCGACCCATTGGCGATCGTGGGCGTCGGTCTAGCGGAGATCTGGCCGATGTCGCTGGGCTTTCTTATAAGACCCTAAGCACAACCATAGAGACATCATCGGCAAAGGAACTGTTGTCGCAGAAGGTTTGGAGATCTTTGACGATTTTGTTGATAATCTCTTGCGGCATATTGGAGCCTTGGCTGGCGAAAAGCTGAGCCAAGCGGTCAGTGCCGTAAAACTTGCCTTCCGGGTTCTGCGCCTCGGTAATTCCGTCAGTATAGAGAAGCACGAGGTCTCCTTCCCGCAAAACGATGTTTTTTTCCTCGAACGTGATTTCCTTGCTTACCCCAAAAATGATCCCATCGGCATCCAGCTCCCGGCAAACTGTTTCACCTACAGGCAATAGCAGCGGGCAGTTATGTCCTGCATTGGCATAGCTCAACTTTCGAGTGATCGGGTTGTACTTCATATAGAACATCGTGATGAAGAGTTCCGCCCGGCTCAGATCGTCGTAAAGAAGGGCGTTTAAGGCACGGAGGATATCGGCTGCCCCCGCCACCTTTATCAACTTATCCAAGTCGTTTTGTACATACTTTGCGCGTAGGGCTTCCGCCTTTAATGTGCTGCGCGTTTCAGCCATGATGAGAGCTGCACCCATCGAATGCCCTGAGACGTCAGCGATAACGATGCAGACTTCGTCCTGTCCGCAAAAATAATCGAAATAATCACCGCCGACATGGCTTGCCGGTAAACAGAAGCCCGCGATGATGACTCCCTCGACCTGCAGCGGTGAACCGGGCAACAGGGAAAGCTGGATATGTTTGGCGATTTCCAATTCATGGCGTTCTTCTTCCGCTCGCCGCAATTGGCTTACATCAGTCTGGACGCCGATGAAATGGCTGAGTTTGCCCTGGCTGTCAAGCACCGGAGAAATGAACAGCTCATTCCAGAAGATCATGCCGTTTTTACGGTAGTTTTTTAAGGTGATGAGACAGGGCTGCGCCTCTCGCAGAGCCTTGCGGATGCTCTCGATAGCTCCGGGATCGGTTTCCGGTCCCTGCAAAATGCGCGCATTGAGACCAATCAGCTCCTCCCGACTGTAGCCGGTCATCTTGGCAAAGGCCGGGTTAGCGTAAATGATGGGGTTATCTCTTTGCCTGGCATCGGTAATGATGATGCCCGCACTGGATGCTTCAATGGCGCGGTCGCGCAGCAGCAGCTTCTCCTCGTAGCGCTTACGCTCGTTGATTTCCGCCTGTAGGTCCGCATTGGTTTGCGCCAGCTCGGCGGTGCGCAGCTGAACGCGCCGTTCCAATTCGTCATGGGCTCGCTGTAGCGCCGCCTCGGCGCGCTTCCGTTCAAGGATTTCGTTTTCCAGCGTCTTGTTAAGCTGAAGTAGCCCATTGTTGGCCTCGCGGAAGCCGCGATGGGTCATCTCGAAAGGCGCCAGGCTTTCGGCCCAGAACTCCGCCGCCATTTCCACAATGCGCAGGGGTTCTACGGAGTCCGTTATGCGTTGTAGAGACAACACCAGTGCCTCTCGATAAATCGACTCCAAATCCAGAACGCCGAGGTCGGACTCGACCGCCTGACGTCCAAGTTCGTAGGCGCGGGAAAGACCCGCCTCTCCCCCTTCGGTCAAATAGGCCTGGAGTCCCAAGGTATAATGCTTGGCGATGTCATGCAAAGTGTCTTTCATGGCGCTGGGCCTAAATAGCGAATGACGAGCACCAAGGCATCGTCGGTCATCTTGCCGAAACGGGCCAGAAGGCGATCGGCTATTTCCTGTACCGGCTGGTGATGAAGCAACGGATCACCGGCGGGCAGCCCCGTTATAAAGTTGCTAGAGATGCCGTCAGTAGCAAAGATCAATAAGTCGCCAGCGGTGACGGCAAGGTGATGGGCGCGCAATGGCGGCAGTTGATAACCCACGACGCCGCCGCGCATCAACAGCGCCTCGCGCGCAGGAGGCGAAGCGGATACCCGCAGCAGCTGGGCATCCACATTGCCAACGCCCAGCCAGGTCATCACCCCTTCACTCGCGTTGATTGATGCCAAGCTCATCGCCACTCCGCGCGTACCCTTCAGCGCCCGATGACAGTGTTGCACCAGCTCTGTCGGCATCTCCGCGGTATGGGTTTCCAGTGTCGCGATAGCGATTCCAGCCGCAGCTCCAGCCGCTTCCCCATGCCCCAGG
>SCST01000904.1 GCA_004299465.1 Methylovulum sp.
AGATGGACTTTTTTACGAAGCTGTCACCCTTTTTATCTTTGCGCCTAAAGCCGACATCTTCTCCTCAATCATCTCATATCCCCTGTCAAGGTGGTATATGCGGGAGACCTCTGTCTCGCCTTCTGCAGCAAGCCCTGCAATGATTAATGAGGCGCTTGCCCGCAAATCAGTTGCCATCACAGGCGCGCCGCTCAACCTTGCCGCACCCTTTATAACAGCAGTATTTCCCTGAATCTTTATATCTGCTCCCATCCTCTTTAGCTCTAAGACATGGGTAAATCTGTTTTCAAATATAGTCTCTGTTATTATGCTTGTCCCTTCTGCTATGCTCATCAAGGCCATAAACTGCGCCTGCATGTCTGTTGGGAATCCGGGATAGGGAAGGGTTTTTGCGTCTGATGCCTTCAACCTTCCTTTTCTCTTTACCCTCATAGAATCAGCTTCCTCTGTAACCTCTGCGCCTGTCTCTCTAAGTTTTGATATTACTGCATCAAGATGTTTAGGTATACAGTTCTTTAACAAAACATCACCCTCTGTAATAGCAGAGGCAGCAGCGTATGTCCCTGTTTCTATGCGGTCAGGCATGACACTGTATTCTGCCCCTTTTAATGAATCAACACCCTCTATTGTAATTACATCTCTCCCTGCGCCTGAAACCTTTGCGCCCATCATATTTAAGAAATTCGCCAGGTCAACCACCTCTGGCTCACATGCTGCATTTTCAATCACTGTGACGCCTTTTGCCAAAGCTGCTGCCATCATCAGATTTTCTGTGCCTGTTACAGTGGAGATATCAAGATATATCTTTGCGCCTTTCAGCCTCTTTGCCTTTAACCGCACATAACCGTGCTCAAGCTTTATCTCCGCGCCCATCTTCTCAAGACCCATAAGATGAAGATTAATAGGCCTTGCGCCAATGGCGCAGCCGCCTGGAAGGGATATCTTCGCCTCGCCGCATCTGACAATCAGCGGACCAAGCACAAGGACAGACGCCCTCATGGTCTTAACAAGCTCATAAGGGGCGTCGCTTTTTACAAGCGCCTTTGTATTTATGCTAATGGTATTATTCTTCTCAATACCCTTAACCTCTGGCCCAAGATAACTGATGAGTTTCCCCATTGTAGCAACATCCATAAGCCTCGGGACATTGTGAATAACACACTCAGACTGCGCAAGAAGGGAGGCAGCCATTATCGGAAGCGCCG
>SCST01000438.1 GCA_004299465.1 Methylovulum sp.
TGTTGTGGTTTACTTTTTCGTACCTGCCTATTGCGCATATGGTTTGGTATTGGGCCGGGCCGGATGCTTATACCGACGCCGGCGCCGCCAAAGTGGCGACGGATACGGCGGGCCTTATTTTCCAAAAAGGCGCGCTGGATTTTGCCGGCGGTACCGTCGTGCATATTAACGCCGGAATTTCAGGATTAATCGGTTGTTTGTTGATAGGTAAACGGGTTGGCTTCGGACAGGAGTCGATGGCGCCGCATAACGTGCCGATGACGATGATGGGAGCGGCTTTGCTGTGGGTGGGTTGGTTCGGATTTAATGTCGGTTCCAATCTGGAAGCAAACGGCGCCGCCACGTTGGTGTTTGCCAATACGCTGTTGGCGACGGCTGCTGCAACATTGGCCTGGATGTCTGCGGAATGGTTTATGCGCGGTACGCCCAGCATGTTGGGCGCGGCTTCCGGTGCGGTTGCAGGCTTGGTCGCGATTACCCCGGCTTGCGGTTGGTCCGGGCCGATGGGCGCTATCGGCCTGGGCTTGTTGGCTGGAGCTCTGTGCTTTTGGGCGGTGACGGAATTGAAAAATAAGTTGGGTTATGATGACGCACTGGATGTCTTCGGTGTGCACGGCATCAGCGGCATGCTGGGTTCACTGGGCACGGCGTTTGTGGCTTCGCCGGCTCTCGGCGGTACCGGGGTTTACGATTATGTAGCGAACAGCTTTGGCGAGTACAGCATCTTTAGCCAGTTGCAAAGCCAGCTCTGGGGTATCATCGTGACCTTGCTTTGGTCGGGCGTGGTGTCCTTCGCGGCGTTCAAAATCGTTGATAAGGTGATAGGCCTGCGCGTCAGCGAGGAAGTCGAGCGCGAAGGCTTGGACATTTGCGAGCATGGCGAAAGTGCGTATAACAATTGAACGTGTTATTGGGCATGCGAATTAGTTAAACGTTAGTTCTCGGGCAAGCTCCTAGGGATGATATGAGTCACCTCTGGTTGGGTGGCGAACGAGAGACTCATGAAACGTTTGGGCTAACTTCAGATTCTTGCCGTCTTTCGTGTAGCGCTTGTTTGCAGTTAGAATTTATTTCATCATTTTTTCGAAAAGGCGCGCATCATCAAAGTGGCGGCGGCCGACAAAAGCGGTGGCATGATGACCCCATTGGCGCATGGCGCCCGGCTCGGGAATGCCCATAGGCCAGAACAGGTATCTTTCGCTACGCTCAGTACCCGCAACAATGCCGTCTTGTCCGAATAAGCTGCGGTAATTTCCACCATTCACACCTAACGATCGCAAATTATCCGCATCGTCCCATTGATACTGAATAATCCTATCCGCCGTCCTACTGGGTTCAAAATAGACGCGTTCAATATAATGCGTCGTTGCGGCAATTCGCAGTACCGGCTTCATGACCTGTTTGATGGCCAGCGCTTGCTGAGGCTGGAAGTAGCTTTCAGCAAATCCCGTTTCCTGCCTGACAGCGCCGGTATATTGTGTCGGGAAAAACAAGTGATAACAGCCACAATTGTGGATGGTATCGAATATCCAGGGTTTTCCATTCGGTAACAGCGTAACCCGCCAGGTAATGCCGTCCAGATTCCCATCCAGCAAATCGAAAACTGAACTTTTAGGCCGGGACGGAAACCAGATCGTGTAATTCAGCTGCAATAAAATCTTGTTACCCAGCCGGGTATGCGAAAGATTTCGAAAAACCGCCGGTCTATCGGTATTTATCCGGGGCGCGGCTTCGCTCTGTAATTCAGGATAGCCGATACGGTCGTCATGGGCAGCGACATCAATTTCAAACAGTGGCGCAAAACGGTTAAACAAATGCCGCTGTTCTTCGGCAGTGGGCAAGGGTATTTTTAACGGATTTTCCGATGATTTTTTTATGAGTTCAGCAATTTGAAGACGATTTGGCAGTGCTGTTTCGGGCGATGGCTCATAGCGTATCAATTGACCTAAGACCTGTCTGTGAGACAGCGGTTGTCTGTAGGTGGACAGGGTTTTCTCATGCCATTGCGCGATGCCTGCTTTAAATACCCAGGCTGTCAAAGGATAAATGCCGACAATTCGTTTCCAGGCCTGATAATTATCGGCAACGATTGCCCGCTCCTTAAAGACGTCCTGATTGCTGGTGTCTTCAAGCTGTAACTGTAGCAGCTTGTCGCTACAGTATTGCAAGGCATCAAGCGTTGTCACCCGGCTGGATAAAACAGTCCGAACGGTTTCTTGCAGCTTTTGCGCTGATAACGTCGGCAAATTCCTGATCTCAAAGCGCCGGCCTTTGTCGGCGAGTTCCTGAAGTTGTTTAAGCCAAAATACAGTGCCGTCGCCATTCACTTCATCCCGAAAACTGGACAGGAAGCGATTGACCCGCAGATGCGGATAACCATCAATGCGCCCGGCTTCCGTGTCCATGACCCCTGCTGCAAGCACAGCTTGTTCGGCGGCTGTAAAAGCATCAAGACAAGCCTGTTGCGCGGGTTCTGCATCCGAGTGTGGTTTTATGGGCATGGAGCCATTCAGTACGCAAGCGGTTAATGCACATGCCCATAAAACAGCGATAAAAAATAGCCTGGTCATCCGGGTGAGCACCTTAAAATTATCATGGAAGGACAAAACTTTTCCTGATTAGCAAGATGCTTCAGCCAATGCCGGTATGACGGTGCCGGCTGAAACAAGGATTTTTAAAAGCCTGTAAAACGAGCTGTGTCATAATAGTGACGGGGCAAGGTGCTAATAGGCATGGGTTTGTTAATAATGAATGCTTATAATTGCATCATATTAAATTGTAAGCTATTGATTTATATTTGCTGCTTCTTGCTGAGCTAGGTTTGCTTGTTATCAGCATTGATAAATCAATCGATTAAGGCCGAGTTATGTACGAAAAAAAAACTGTTTCAATACCAGTGTCCATCATTGGCTCTCAGGCATTGCCAGGAAATAGCAAGCCGCAGTGGTTGCAAAAATCGCTCGCATTGATTTTATTCACTTACTCGCATGGATTATGGGCCGGTTGCGATGCTTCTTTCGACGATTTATTGAAACTGCCGTTGGAACAATTGCTACAGACCGGGGTAGGCGTAGCCTCCAAGGTCTCTACCGATCCAGGAAAGCAGCCAGCATCGGTGACCGTAGTAACGCATGAACAATTACAGCTAAGCAGTGCGCGCACGTTGAACGAGGCCTTAATGACGTATGTGCCGGGTTTTTTCACAGTGGAAGACCAGGATGACACTATCGCGTCATTTCGGGGGCTGGCGGCCGATAATAATTCCAAAGTGATGATGCTGTTGAATGGACACAATCTCAATGCCGAATGGTTCGCGGGACCGCCGGATGCGATACTTAACAGCAATAATTTCGACTGGATCGAACGTATCGAAGTGATACGCGGCCCCGGTTCAGTGACGTTGGGGCAGGGCGCTTTGCTGGGCGTTATCAATATTGTTACGCGGAATGCGGAGCAACTGGTAACGGGTTGCCGGCAAAGCAAGGCAAACCTCTTGGCCGGCGCAGGTTTAAATAATGCTTGGCAGGGCGGCATGGAGTATGCCTTTAATGATGAAACCCATGACGCTTACCTGCACGTCAGCGAGAGCGATTACAACGGCCAGGGCTTGCGCCGCGAAGGCTGGGCGGAAAGTCACGCCTTTCTCGGCAATTCGGGCGGTGTTATCGCCGATGCCGGGCATCGTTTGAAGCGTTCGGACAATCTCAGCATTTTTGGGCATTTTCGTTACCGCCAATTGAATTTTGATGTGCTGCATACCGACCAGCTTCGCGATTTGTATAATTTTTATTTCGACCGCGACCAGGTCGAGCAATCCACCACTTTTTTCGGCCTTTCGCATCGCTGGGACATCCAACCGGGGGTCGAGCTGGATACCAAAGCGGATGCGACCGTCGATGATTATACCTTGCACTCGGTTATGGAAAATGCCGTGTCGGGCGGCACCCGTGAAAATCGTTACGGCTTGCAGGCCGTGTTGCGCCTGAAAGATTTATGGCAAGGCAATACGCTGGCTTTGGGCTCGGAGTTTCATAGTTATGATTTGGGCGAAAACAATGCGAATGGTGATAACTTCATCGTCAATATCCTGTCTCCGGAAAACCGCGCCATGATGGACAGCCTCAGGCAAAGCAACACTTTTGTCTATCCGAGCAATATCGATGTGTACAGCCTTTTTGTCGAAGACAATTATGAAATCAATCATAGCCTGACGCTATTCGGCGGCTTACGTTATGACCATCACAAAAACTGGGGTGAAAATTTATCGCCGCGTGTCGGTTTCTTTTATTACCCGTGGCAAAGCGGCCAGGTACGGGTTTCTTTCAGCCAGGGATTTCGCGGCGCGGTAGGCTTAAATTACAGCGGCGGATTCAGGCATGACGGGCTGCTCCGAGAAGGTAATTTCGACAAGGTCGGTAGTGCTGAGATACCCGGCTATGATAATTTGCAGGCGATTCAGCCCGAAAAGCTGGAGGCTTTGGAACTGGCGTTCAATCAGCGCCTTGGCTCGCACTGGCAATGGGAAAATGTGCTGTTTCATAACCATATCCAAAATATCATCGGCGTCGCATCGATTCGCGGCGATGATTTGGGGGTAATCGTGCCGTCGATCGGCAGCGATGTGCCGGGCAGCGTCAACAACTACTGGTTTTTTAAAAATAATGACGGCAGTATCGATCAACTGGGTTTTGAAACCAGTCTTCATTATGTTGCCGAACCGTTCAATATTACCCTGAGCCACGCCTATGTTGATGTCCTGTCGGTCAGCCAGCAAAACATAGGCAGTATGTACATTACTAAAAACGGGCAATTACGGGCGACGCCACAGAATGTAAGCCGCTTGAATATAGCCTGGCATCCGCTGCAAAAGATCACTTTCGGCATCAATTACCTGTATTACGGTACATGGTATGCCACGGATGGCACACAGGCCGATGGCGGACATTTATTGGGCGCCGCTGCGCTTTATACGCCCGTGGAACGCCTGGAATTATCGCTGAGCGTCAAAAATATTCTCGGTGAAAATAACTTGTATCCGATGAATAACAACGTAAACGGTGATGTATCGCCCGGAACGCCGGCGCTGGAGGCGACGACGTTTTGGTTGAAGGCCAAGCTGAATTTGCTGTAGCGTAGGCAATCCCTACAAATGTACTGTCCGCCTCGCAGGCTTAAGACATGATAACTATTCAGGTCTTTACCTAAGCGTAGGGCGTGCTGCGCGCGCCAAATGGACTCGCGCGTTATCCACGCGCCGGAGAAGGCGCGCGCAGCACGCCCTACAGCAAGGGGATGAATAGTTACAAACCGATAACAGTGTGTAAAAACCGTAAACATAACCGTGCGAAGCGTATTCAACATTGAACGGAGCTAAGATGAAAACAACAGACTTGATAGCAGAGGCAGTTTCCCTGCCGGTGGAGCAGAGAGCTATGGTGATTGACTCGCTTCTGAAGAGCCTCAATTCTCCAGAAGCGGACATTGACAAAAATTGGGCGTTAGTTGCCGACAGACGGCTGGCTGAACTTCGCTCAGGTAGGGTTAAAGCTGTCCCTGGAGATGAAGTATTCCAAAAAATCTGGCATAGATTTTCAGCGTGAGATACTCATTCCACCCGGAGGCGGAGACTGAGTTTGTTCAGGCCATCGAATATTACGAAGAGTGTGAAGCGAATTTAGGTTATGACTTTGCGGTTGAAGTGTATTCGACTATCGAGCGGACAATGGCGTATCCAAAGGCTTGGCCAATAATTGAGAAAGACATTCGAAGATCTTTGGTTAAACGGTTCCCCTATGGAATTTTATATGCGGAAGAAGATAAGGAACTTTTCATCGTAGCGGTCATGCATCTCAACCGCAACCCAGGCTATTGGAAGCATCGGGTTAAATGAAGCCGAACAAGCGACGGTTATTTTATGCATGTCCATAAAAAGATTCACGCTATCTTTTTTAAACGATTCCCACGATATTCACTACTTGCCTGTTGGCTGGCCGGTCTTTGCCTGGTACCCCCTGAACTTGCCGCCGGCACAAAAGAGCAGCAAGTCAAAGTCAGTTTCATCTACAATTTTGCCAAATTCATCAAATGGCCGGTCCCGGAAAGTGCAGGCGCCCCCTTCACGATTTGTGTTGTCGGTGAGCAGCCTTTATCCGGTGATATTGGCTTGCTGCAAGGCAGGCGTGTCAATGAGCATGCCATTGAGGTGCGGCTGATTACCGAACCGAGCCGTTGGGATTGCCATATTCTTTTTATCGGCGACAGCGAAGCGCAACGGTTGCCGAATATTTTGCAGGACATCGCAACATTTCCTGTGCTCAGCGTCAGCGACTTGCCTGATTTTGTACATGCCGGCGGCATAATCGGCATGAAGGTCATCGAAGACCGGGTGCGTTTCGATATTAACTTGGCGGCGGCGCATAAAGCGGGATTGAACATCAACAGCCAACTATTAAAACTGGCCACGGAGGTACTGCAATGACGCCTGTTCCTGAAAGTGTAAATAGTGCAGGCCGCGGCAAGCCGTCCCTGGCGCAACGATTTACGTTGATTTTGGTGTTGACCACGGGTCTTGCGATTGCGTTGACGACATTCGTGCTTGCCACGGGCGTCGGGTTAAAGATTTACCAGGATACCCAAAACCAGTTGTTAAGCCTGGCCCAGGTTATTGGCCAAAACAACCAGGCTGCACTGCTTTTTCATGATCAGGAGAGCGCCGAAACCACACTGGGCGCCTTGCAGGCTAAACCTGAAATCAATGCGGCATTCATTTATGATGCTAACGATCAGTTGTTTGCCGGCTACACAGCTCCCTCGCTGCATAATCACGACAGCCTGATCATTTTTTTGAAACCTGTCCTGCAGGCCCTGTTTCCCGTTCATTTGCAACTGGAACAGCCGATCATCCGGGATGGCGACCTTATCGGGCGCATTGAATTGCATGCGGATATTTACCCCATTTGGCTGCAATGGCTTGCAGGCCTGTTTATCGGTATTGTGCTGTCTTTTGTCAGCATGCTGCTTGCGGTCAGGTTTGGCTTAGGGTTAAGCCGGACGATTACCCGCCCGATTATGGAATTGGCGCATACCGCCGACCGGGTGACCCGGCACCAGGACTATTCGATCCGTGTTACCGACAGCAAATACCAGGAAATTTCCGCGCTGATCGGTAATTTCAACTTTATGCTGGGGGAGATTTGCTCCAGGGACAACCAGTTACACCGGCAGCAGGAACTGCTGGAATGCGAGGTGAAAGAGCGCACGATAGAATTATTTCATGCCAAAGAACAGGCGGAAGCTGCGAACCAGGCAAAGAGCGATTTTCTTGCCAATATGAGCCATGAAATCCGCACGCCGATCAACGCCGTTATCGGCATGGGCTATTTGCTGGCGCGTACCGAGCTGAACGATAAGCAACGCCACCATCTGGGCAATATGCGCTCGGCTTCCGAGCATTTGCTCAGCATAGTCAATGACATCCTTGATTTTTCAAAAATTGAGGCCGGCAAAATGGATGTGGAGCGCGAAAACTTTAACCTGGATACCGTGCTGACGCATCTTATCAACCTGTTTGCCGCCCAGGCCGAAGAAAAAAATATTGAACTGCTGCTGCGCTGCCTGCCGTCCGTACCGCAGGCATTGGTCGGCGACGCGTTACGTCTGGGACAGGTGCTGATCAACCTGACCTCTAATGCGTTGAAATTTACCGATAAGGGTGAAGTGGTCATCGCTGTTGACATTGAGGCTGAGACCCTGAATGAAACCGTATTGCGTTTTACGGTTTGCGATACCGGGATAGGTATCAGCGAAACGCAGATAGCCGGATTGTTCCAGGCTTTTTCACAAGCGGATTGCTCGACGACGCGCCGTTATGGAGGAACGGGACTGGGATTAGCCATTAGCAAGTGCCTGGTGGAATTAATGTCCGGGGAAATAGGCGTTACCAGCAGGCCGGGGCAAGGCAGCGAGTTTTTCTTCACCGCGCGTTTTGGTATCCAGGAAGCGGAACGGAAGGTGCCGCCGTTTATCGGCAAAACTGCTCAGGGCCGGTACCGGGTGTTACTGGTTGATGACAACGCCAGGGCGCGCGATATTTTGTCTGCGATGTTGGTAGCATTTGGTTTGGATACTCATGCCGTTGCGTCGGGAGCGGACGCGATACAGGCGCTGGAACGCGCCGCGCGCAATGATGCCGAGCTTTACGACCTGATATTGATGGACTGGCAAATGCCGGTGATGAATGGCATCGAAGCTGTGAGCCGGATTCGCGCCGATGAACACCTGCCCGACACGCCCATTGTAATGATGTTGCCGGTCTTTGCCGATGATGAATTGAACAGTGTCGTCGATAACCTGGAATTGGACGGCGCGCTGCTTAAGCCGTCCACGCATTCGGTGTTCTTTAATACGCTGATGAGGCTGTTGGACAAGACAGGTTCGGATAACGCTGTTGTGGAAAAAATGCACGCCAACACGGTAAAACAGCTGGTTTACGCCGAGGCTGAGCAGAGCCAGCCCCGGCTTAATGGCACCGTATTGCTGGTCGAGGACAATAGGATCAACCAGAGGCTCGCCCAGGAATTGCTTGAAGTGATGGGGGTAACGGTGACTGTTGCCGATAACGGCTTGCAAGCGGTGGAAAAAACGGCCGACACGCATTTCGATTTGGTGTTGATGGACATCCAGATGCCCGTGATGGATGGCTACGAAGCGGCTGAAATAATACGCCGCCAATATGCGCTAGAGGATTTGCCCATTATTGCGATGACGGCTAATGCAATGTTCCGCGACCGTGAACGGTGTTTAGCAGCAGGTATGAACGACCATCTCGTCAAGCCTGTCGATCTGGCAATCTTATACAGCCTATTGGCCCGGTGGCTGCCGGTGGCGGAGGTAAGCGCCTGCATGTCGGGTTCGCAGGCCTCTTCCGAAGCGCCGGCAAATTGTTCGGATACTTTTCCCGATGCTGTACCCGGCATTGATATAGTTGCGGGTTTAGCGCGCTTGGGGCAAAATCATGCGCTTTACCGCAAATTATTGTTGGAGTTTTACCGTGATCACTACCATACCGCTGAACATATCGGACTTGCGTTGACCGAGGGCAAAGTTGATTATGCCAAGCGCATGATCCATGCCATCAAAGGCGTGTCAGGTAACCTCGGAATGACTGAATTATGCGGCAGCGCAGCCCAACTCGATGAAGCGCTGAAGCGGGGAGAAAACGGGTCTGAACTGTACGCCGCTTTTCAAAATAATTTCAATCAGATGATCCGCGTATTGGCGCTGATACCTGAACAAGCGCAAGCTTGCGGAAACTGTGTGCAGGGCGATTGTCCCGCATTCGATGCGGCAAGACTGTCCCCGCTACTGATTACACTGGCCGAGCATTTGAAAGAGGGCACTCCCCGCGCCATTGACCTGCTGGTCGATATCCGGGAATGTCTGGGTGGGATGCTGCAGGAACACCTGCATCGGCTGGAGGAGCAAATCGACAACTTTGATTTCGAGGCTGCCGGATACACGTTAACCGTTATGCAAAATGCCTTGAAAGAGACGCCTTTACTGGAAGCCCATGACCATGAAACCCCGCTCTAAACTCCTGATCATCGATGACGAACCTATTAATATCCGCATGTTGGACGGTATGCTGCGGGACAGCTATGAAATCATCGTTGCACTTAATGGCGAACAGGCGCTCAAGCGAGCGACGAGCACGCCTCCACCGGACCTGATCCTGCTGGATATACAGATGGAAGGCATGGACGGCTACGAGGTTTGCAGGCGATTAATGGAAAGTGATATCACCCGCGGCATCCCGGTTATTTTTGTCACCTCGCTGACGGATGAAGAGGATGAAAGAAAAGGCCTGGAGCTGGGTGCAGTAGACTACATTACCAAACCTTACCGGCCATCCATCATCCAGGTACGCTTACGCAATCACCTCGAATTAAAACATAAGCGCGACATGCTTGACCGTCTCTGTTCCCAGGACGCCTTGACCGGTATTGCCAATCGCCGGAATTTGGAAATATTTCTTGAGCAGGAATGGCAAAGGGCGCTACGGTACGACGATGAGCTGGCCATTATTTTCATGGACATCGATCATTTTAAAAAATACAACGACAATTACGGCCATGTCGCCGGTGACGAATGCCTGCGAGAAGTTGCCGGCATTATGAAGAACGCGTTACACCGGCCGACCGACCTGCTGGCCCGTTACGGCGGCGAGGAATTTATTTGCATATTGCCGGCAACCGATCTTGCCGGCGCCTTGATAGTAGCGGAAACATTGCGCTCGACCGTTCTGGCTCGGGCAATTCCTCACAAATATTCTGACCATAACTGTGTTACCTTGAGCTTTGGCGTGGTTTCTGTCAAACCGTCCGAGCAGCGGGAGGGTTTTTTGGATTTGCTTGAAGCAGCCGACAGAATGTTATTCCAGGCCAAAAGACAGGGTAGAAACCGGATCGCGTCATAAAACAGCCGCGCCGTGCAGGAACACTCTGCACGATGCCGGTTTCAACGTGCTGTCATTAAGATATTTTTGAATTATCCCATGAAAAACACCTTGATTGAGAACACATTATGACGATGACACGGGCCAAGATCCAGATCGGAAGAGCA
>SCST01000049.1 GCA_004299465.1 Methylovulum sp.
GCCGGTGAAGCCTGTCCCGGAAGCGTCGCCGGACAACATGACAAGTTATTGCTGGATGTCCGGCTTTATAACGAGTACGGCCCTACCGAGGCGACCGTCTGGAGCACGGTCCATGCGCTAGCCGGGCAGGAACCCGGCACAGTAGCCAGTATCGGCCGGCCGATTAGCAATATGCAGGTCTATATCCTGGACCGGTATTTACAGCCGGTTCCGGCTGGCGTTATCGGCGAGCTCCATGCCGGCGGCGAAGGCATTACGCGCGGTTACCTGAACCGGCCCGGCCTGACGGCGGAGAAATTCATACCCAATCCATTCGGCAAGGCCGGCAGCCGGCTCTATAAAACCGGCGACCTGGCGCGTTATCGCCCCGATGGCGCTATCGAGTTCTGCGGGCGTATCGACACGCAAATCAAGTTGCGCGGCTACCGGATTGAGTTAGGCGAAATCGAATCCCGCTTGTTGCAATATCCGGCCATTAAAGAAACCGTCGTGCTGGTTCGGGAAGACCGGCCCGGCAACCAGCGCCTCGTTGCTTACGTCGTCGCCAGGCAGGATGAAACCGTGGCAGCGGCAACGCTAAAAGGGCTGCTCAGCGGCAGCCTGCAGGATTACATGCTGCCCGCAGCATTCGTATTCCTGGAGGCCTTGCCGTTAAACGCCAACGGCAAGCTGGACCGCGACGCCTTGCCCGTACCGGAAGTCCAGCGCTTGACACAACGCGAACCGGTTGCGCCCAGGGATGAGGCCGAAGCCGCCGTTGCCGGCATCTGGAGCGAAATCCTCGGCATCGACCGGCTATGCATCCATGACAATTTCTTCGAGCTCGGCGGGCATTCGTTGTCGGGCGTCCAGGTCATGTTGCGGGTACAGGAATTATTCGCGCTGGAATTGCCGGTGAAAATGCTGTTCGACGCGCCGACGATTGCCGAGTTTGTCGATAGGGTCGCCGACTATCAGGCTAATGAATGTTGATACGGCCTAGGCCAAACGGACATTGCCTGTTCGCAAGGTTTCAGGCGGCGTACCCATGCATAACATAAAAAACAAGGGAACAATCCATGAACAACCCAAGCTTATACCGTCTTGCCGATTCAACCGCAGTAGAAGCCCTGGTCGACCACTGGGTTGCGTGGCCGCATACGTTTTCGCCGGTGCCTTACAGCCTGCATATGCTGAATTACCAGAAAAAAACACTGGCGTCCTACCTGCAAAATCCCGAAATTCATGTCAAATCCAGCGCTAACCCGAAGCTCTTGGGCGGTCCGTTTGTCAACATTCCGGTCCATCGTTCAGGGGAAGTCGCGCAACTGTTGTCGCGCATCGAAAACGAGCACAGTCCGGAATTGCAGTTAGCGCAGGACCTGACCGATTTCCAGAATTTACTGGATAACGAAGCCTTGGGCCAGTCGCTGGAGCCGTATTATGAAAAACTGCCCGAGTCGCTGAAGGGGCGGGTCGAGCTGCTTTACGACTATAACAGCCGCCCGATTGTCCGTTGCATCGAGAGCCTGTTTTACCAAAGCCCGCATTATAAAAAACACCTGCAATCGCTACGTTTGTTTAGCCAGACGCACGACCGCGCGCGCCCGTATTACATGAGCACGCCGCGCCTGCCCGAACAGGACACGGTCGAGTGGAACATTCCATTCGCCAAAGCGGAAATAGACGAGTTGTTCAAACTGGACAGCCAAGCCCAGCCGCTAGGTTTTATCCGCGAACTGCTGGGACTGGATGCCGCCGATGACGGCAAACTCATGACGCTGCTTACCGAACAAGCGCCCAAGCCGTCGCAAGCCTGGCTGGGTGAAGGCGTCCGCATCCGCTATCTCGGCCATGCCAGCGTATTGGTCGAACATAAGGGCATAGCGATCCTGATTGACCCTTTTATCCCGGTGCAGCCCAGCCAGGGCGGCATCAGCCGTTACA
>SCST01000050.1 GCA_004299465.1 Methylovulum sp.
CAAGCGGTCGCTGATCGTTTGCCGCCATACGGCGATACTCGACCAGGGCGTATCGCGTCCGCTTAAAACAGGTTTGGGAAAGGGGCGCACATAACCGGTCGCACCAGTCCCTTCCGTAAACAACCAGCGCTCATAATCAAAGCCGCCCGGATTCAAACTGCCGTGCGGTGGCTTCAACCTCACCGTAAACGTCCAGTGTTGGCCGGCTTTTATATCATCGCTAGGGTAATA
The DNA here is from genome assembly GCA_004299465.1 of Methylovulum sp. Lineage (GTDB taxonomy): Bacteria > Pseudomonadota > Gammaproteobacteria > Methylococcales > Methylomonadaceae > Methylovulum. Next base: position 232 of record SCST01000050.1, read on the forward strand.
CCAGCTTAGCCTCAACTTGGACGGCAAGGGCTGTGCCGATTTCTTGATGATAAAATCGAAGCGTGCACGCCGCTCATCCTGCTCCGGCAAATCGGCGATAACACCGCTGATTTCTACGTCAACGCCGGCCAAATGCTCAGGCAAGCGGTCTGCCAGCCTTGCCATAGCAAACACTATCACCCATACTAAGCCGATTATAAAAAAAAGGCAGCCCCGGTAACGCAACCAAGCCATCAGCGCTGCGCAAAGGCCCAAGGCTATCAGCAACAACTTATCCGGCAACGCGGCGAACTGCTGGGCCAGCAAGACACCTGCTAAAAATGCCGACGCGGAAAGTATCATTGGGAGCCTTAATGTTTAGCGCAACAAAAAACTGATAGACTGGAAAATAAGTGTAACTGTTCAGATCCTTGCCTGAAGCGTAGGGTGTGCTGCGCGCCTTCTCCGGCGAATGGATAACCCGCCAGTCCGTTGATGGCGCGCGTAGCACGCCCTACAGCAAGGGGCCGAATAGTTACGAAAATAACTCTCATCTTCTATGTGATCACGATGCCAAAACACCTGCTATCAAAGTACATGCCCAACCCCGACCTGATAAAAAACCACAAAAACCTCCAGTTTTTGGGTGACAAGCTGCATGATCCCAATTTCTGGCATTTAAGCCGGCGTTCTGTTTCGATGGCTTTTGCAATCGGCCTGTTTGCGGCATGGCTCCCGGTTCCGGGACAAATGGCGATTGCCGCAGTGGGCGCTTTTTCTTACCGGGCCAATCTGCCTATTGCCGTTGCACTGGTCTGGCTTACCAACCCGATTACGATGCCGCCGCTGTTTTACTTTGCTTACCGGGTTGGACTCTGGTTTATGGACAGGCCATCGCCTGCAGAAAATTTTAAGTTCTCATTGGAAGGGGTCACATCCGGCCTCGGAAATACCTGGGAACCTTTCCTGCTAGGCTGCTTTATCATGGGCATCAGCTGTTCCGCAGCCGGCTATTTCGGCATTAATTATTTTTGGCATCAGCATGTAGCAAAGAAATGGGCGGCAAGAAAGCAAAAAAAACCAGGCGTGGCAGCCTCGCTTGATAACGTATAGCGCCGAGTACAGATTTTATTTTCGTTACACTTGAAATAGCCGTAGCCGTTTTCGTGCGGTATGAAACAACAAAGCCGCAAGACACATGAATTCTAGTTGAATCATCACTCTATGTTCTGTATCTGCTCGCGCATTTGCTCAATCAACACCTTAAGCTCAATCGCTATTTGCGTCATTTCCTTGTCGGCCGATTTTGAGCCCAACGTGTTGGCCTCGCGGTTTAATTCCTGCATCAGAAAATCCAAGCGCCGCCCGACCGGCTCCGGCTGTTTCAGTACACGCTGCACTTCGGCGATATGGGTATCCAAGCGGTCCAGTTCTTCGGTGACATCCAGCT
>SCST01000439.1 GCA_004299465.1 Methylovulum sp.
GCTATCCATGAATGGGCTCACAACATCAAAAAAACGACTATGGAATTTCTTAGGATTTTATGTGGCATCACACAATTCGCCACATGAGCCTCTATTTTAATTTAAAGGCAAACGCACCACGGCTAAAAAGCCGCCCAACTGCGGACTGCGGCCAATATCTAAAGAACCGCCATAGAATTCAACAATATCACTGACTATCGCTAAGCCAAGGCCATGCCCCTGTACCGATTCATCCAGACGCAAGCCCCTCTGGGTAAGCAATTGTGTATCGAGATTACCCGACCCCGGCCCATCGTCCGCGACCGCGATGTCAATGCCTCCTGAAAAGCTGATATCGACACTGATATGCTGTTTCGCCCATTTACAGGCGTTGTCGAGCAAATTACCTATCAGTTCCAATAAGTCTTCCCTGTCGTAATGCACTAACACATCAGGTGCGCAGAATTCGATCTGCAATTTTTTTTCTGCATAAATATTTTGCAGCAATTGTATAAGCGCAGTAAGTTCCTGATGGGGATTAAATGCCATCGTCGTTTGCCGGTTGCCGGCAATGCGGGCGCGCTTGAGTTCGCGGTCAATACAGCGGTGTATTGCCATCGTTTGTGTCAGCAATTGCTGTTGCAACTCAGGGAATCCTGCAATAGCAGGATTTTCCGCAATTCTAAACAGCATGGCTAGCGGCGTTTTTAACGCATGGGCCAGGTTACCTATAGCCGTGCGTGATTGTTGCAAACGGCGCACGACCAGCTTTAACAAACGGTTAACTTCAGTCACCAACGGCTTGATTTCAGCCGGACTCGTTACGGTAATTTGCTGTTGCCTGCCACTGGCAATATCCGCCAGTTGTTTTTGGACCTCATTAAGCGGCCGTAGGGCATGCTTGACATCGCTGCCCTGCAGTGCAATCGAACACAGCAATACCATGACGGTCAAGCCCAGATAGGTCAGGCGAATCGCAGAAATATCATGATGAATATCGGTTAAATCTTCCGCGACGCTGATACTGACCTGGTGCCCGAATTCCTTAAAGCCGCGTCCAAGAACGAGTAGCGGTTGATGCTTTGGACCATCGGCAAGATGATAGAGCAGCGTCTGCCCGGTAGTCACCGGCTCGACGGCAAGCTGTTGATTTTGGAGGGAGCGCGAATAATATAAATCCGAATCAACCTGCACGACAAAATAATGCCCGGAAAATGCCTGCTCGTAGACTGAGCCGATGTGAAAACTGTCAAAGCGTATTTGGTCCTGGGCATCGCGCGTTAACGTATCCAGCAGGGAATCACCGTCATGCGTCAAACGTGTCGTCATCTGTTTTTCAGCAACGGCGCGAATCACCGCGTCGGCCGCCAACCAGTGAATGAAGAATACTACGCAGAGAATCAATGTTAAGCCGCGATTTAAACGCTGCCGTAAAGACATCATGTCTTTTTACCAAACACATAGCCTTGGCCGCGTCGGGTGGTAATCAAGTCCCTGCCCAGTTTACCGCGCAAGCGATTGATATAAACCTCGATAACGTTGCTGTCGGGGTCATTTTCATAAGCATAGATATGCTCGCTGAGCTGGCATTTGCTTAAAACCTTTCCAGCATGCAGCATCAGGTAACGTAACAACCGGAACTCAATGGCGGTTAATTCAAATTGTTGCCGCCCATCAATCAATACGGTCTGGCGTTCTTCATTGAGCGCTATGCCATAGACGCTAAGCCCTGGTTTATTATGTCCATGCAAACGTTTCAGCAGTGCCTGGATACGCGCCAAAAGCTCCTGGATATGAAAGGGTTTCCCCAGGTAATCATCGGCACCGGCTT
>SCST01000440.1 GCA_004299465.1 Methylovulum sp.
GTTTTTGGGTTTGTTTCAGGCTCCCGTTTGATTTTAAGGTTGGGGGAGCGCTGGGAGTTTTATAGCCCAAGTGTCCGTTGCCGGCTTTGGCATCAGCGGTGGTTTCCGCACCGAACACCGTGTGGCGGCCTGCGTTTACCCCGCCTGCGGAGTAAGTGGGCCGTGCTAATCCGGCATGGGCGCGCCGCAGCCGAGGTAAGCCGCTGGCCTTGTTGGGCGGCGGGGCGTTTATCGAAGTACAGGTTTGCTGCCTTTGTCCGGCTTTCGCTTGGGTTTTCAGGGTGCTGGAGCTGGTCTGTCCTGCTTGCGTTTCGCTACGGCGCAACCTGATAATGCTTCAGGTAGAGGAGGACAGAATTACACTGTCATGTGGAATTATAATGTGGGAGGCTCGTGGGATGACGGCGGACTCCCGTATTCTGACCCTAAAACATCTTATCTTTGCGAATGGAATTCATCCTCTAACGACAGCTTAGGCGAGTTTATTGACCTTAACACATCTACCATTGATTACATCAATGACGCTATTGTCCTGACCTTTACCAAACCGCTTAGCGCACTTAGCGACCCTAATTCCCCTCGCCCGCCTATTCTGAGTGATTACTTCGATAAAATTCAACTAAAAATAGGCAAAAAGATACTACACACATGGCAATTTAAAGAGATAAAAGCGCAGTTAAATGAGCGGTTGCTTAACAATCAAGGCAATTATGTCATCCTTAATTTACCTGATTTGAAAGATTATTCCGATCAATTGGTTGAATTGCAGTTTGCATTTTATCCGAGCAAGGAAGTCGGCTGGGTGCTAAGGGCTAGTTTACAAGGCGTTTATGATCGAGTGCGTAATTTTGCGGGCAATGCTATTTTAAACGCCCGCAACGTTGAACAAACCAAACCGACCAACAACAAGGTATGCACTAACAAACAGGGTATAAAAACACCTTGTAACAATTTTTTCAGCAGTGCAGAAAACGGCCTGTTCCAACCTACAAAAAACAGCACCGGTATCGGCTATCAAGCTGTTTTTCGCAGCACACTAACCCACCGTTTAGTAGATTTTGACAAGGTAGCACCCATTGGCGCGATCAATGGCGCTTGGTCTAGCTCCAAATACGGCAAAGCCCCACAAAATGACAACGGGCGCATCCCGCTACTGCTGATTCATGGTTGGCAAGGCGATGAGGGCTTGCGTAATCCCGCCAAGTTGGGATTGTGGGACAATTCCGAACTGCAATATTGGCGGCATTTTTTGGATTATTATCTGGCAACACCTGATCTGCAAAGCAAGTACCATGTTTATTTATACCATTATCCAACGTATAAACATGTAACTTACAACGCCAATGTATTGAGCAATATATTCGCTACATTGGCGGCAAAAAAATCCACCAGCGATTTAAACGCCGCCATGCAAACAGGCGGTAAAGGCGTGGTGGTGTTGGCGCATTCAATGGGCGGTTTGGTCACACGGTCTGCCATTGAGGAATACGGTGTTTTTGGTGACAACGCGGAAAAGTTGCGCCGCCTGATTACGCTGGACACGCCGCATCATGGTAGCCCTGCGGCAAATCCTGGCATTGCCGCCAGTTTCGCGGGCAAAGATTTGTACTCACAAGGCTCTGCGGATATTCAATGGGATAATTTTGACACGCTTTATGATGCAAAAGCCATCAAAGACAGCACGTCCATTCGGCAACAGGATGAAATAAATAGCACAGATTTCGATAAGGCTTATCAAAAGGCCTATCAAAATGCTTGTGCGCGTAAGGCTTGCCCTGAACTGACGCAAAACCCTTGGTTGGCATGGCTCAACGCCAACTTTATTCCGGCGATGGGCACTTATAGCAACAAATATCTGCTTTATGCGGGGTGGATGATTAGTGCCTCCTCTGATGAAGCGGTATCAGGTGGCATTGTCAATAATGGTTGGATGGCTGCCTCTGATACCGCGTTGAGCTTAGGTACATGGGGTATTGCTTCCGGCGGTGCGGCTCCTGTACATAGCGCGTTATGGTATTTGTTTTCACCTTTCGATGCTAAGGCAACGCCTTTTTCGTTGACGGGTCTTGTGAATGAATCGCCTTATTATCCAACCTGTTCTTATAAAAAGCCTGATTGGGATGCCAACCAATGGTTTGGCGGGGATTCTTCTACGATCAAAATAGAGAAGTCTCTTGAGAAAGTGTGTGGTAATGCCATTCTGATTTCAAAATCAGACACATTGTCCGCATCTAACCCTAACCATCCGCTGGGTTTCCAATTGCGTATTTTCTGGGACTATGACCACGAAACAATGGTGAACGGGGCTTATTGGGGCAAAGGCATTTGGAGCAAGAAAGCGGGGGGCTGGGATAAATATATTGAACAAGATCGCTATATTGCACTTGGGCGCACGACTGGAGACTCCGACTTCATTGGTGCTGTTAAAAACGAGCTGACATTGCCTAAAAAAACCTTGGCAAGGGATGTTTACATCGCCAAGGCGTTTGGCTATATGCTCAATAATGAGGCTTACACGCACAACGATTCTGGTTCACCTTCCACCTATAACCCACTTAAACTTGAACCACTGTTTAACGTGTTGCAAGGGGATTTAGTCCGTGAAGCGGACAGTTTAGCTTTAGATTCCTCTTGGACGCATAACCCTGTCACCGGACATTATTATAAGGTGTTGGATTGTGGCGACTGGGAACAATGCGAAGCCCAGGCTGTGGGAATTGGGGCGCATTTGGTCACTATTAATGACCAGGCGGAAAATGATTGGCTGGTGAATACGTTTGGTACAACGTATTTTTGGATTGGTTTTTCGGACTACCAACAAGAAGGTAATTGGGTTTGGACAAGTGGTGAACCAGTCACTTACACAAATTGGAATTGGCAAGAATCAGAACCCAACGGTGGTACTTTGGAAAATTATGCACATCTTAATTGGGGGCATGTTGGCGGTTGGAATGATGCCAACATCAATGCGGGTGGATCTACAACAGAAGCCATCATTGAGCTTGCCCATTAACTTTTTTGGCTTGCGAACACGGCTGTTAAAAAGCGGTTAGCTAGTGGTAACCGCTTTTTTATTACAAAATGGCGAACGGTTCTTGCCGCGACGTTTAGCGTATAATAGCTTTTAACTTTTGCGCCCTTTTTAACTTACCACTACCATGACCGACCAAGAATTAAAAGACCTCGTTGCCAGCCTAGCCATCAATCATCAAAAAATGGCTGAAGAATCCGCTCTTTCGCGTAAAGAAGTGGATAGGGCTATCAAAGAAACCGACAAAGCCATCAAAGAACTTGGCAAGCAAATTGGTGGCATTGCCAATAAATTCGGCAGCTTTACCGAAGGTTTAGCCTTGCCTTCCATGACCAAAATTCTATCCGAAAAATTCGGTATGACCACCATCAACCCCAGTGTGCGCGTGAGGGATAAAAACGGTAATGAGCAGGAAATTGATGTGCTGGCTTACGCGAACGGTGAAATCAACACGGCGATTATCGTGGAAGTAAAAAGCCATCTGCGCGAAGAAGGCATAGAGCAGTTGTTGAAACAATGCCGAGATTTTCGTGTGTTATTTCCCGAGTTAGCCGATAAAAAACTCTATGGCATTCTTGCAGCGGTAGATGCCAATCAACAATTACAACAAAAAGTATTGGCTCAAGGTTTGTATTTTGCCAAAATCCATGATGAACAGTTTTCATTGTGCGTGCCAAAGGATTTTAAGCCATTTTGTTTTAATCCGCGCTGATTGACCGTTTCATCGAAAGTGTTTTTACAAAGTACAGCGGTTAGGTAATGTCACTGTTTTCCAAGTTTGTGGTGGGAGTTTAGCTCTGGCTGGTACTGTCCGGCCTAACAAGTCGGCCAAAGGGACGCGCCGCCCGTTGGCGGTTTTGGAGTTTGGTTTTTAATCAAGGTTTGGCGGCTTCGTTTCGCTTTCGTTAGCGGCGCGCCCCTTACCGTAACGTTAGGCAAATTGATTAGACACACTTTTCATTGGATGGAGATTATGAGCGTTTCAGCAGTTGAAGAAATTTGGAAAATTTACAAGAGCCACACTACTTATATAGAGCAGACCCTATCTGCATTAGGACAGGCTGGTGGTGATGAAGCAGTCGAAAAAATTGTGGAAATTTACAAGAAACACACTACTTATATAGAGAAAACCCTATCCGCGTTAGGACAAGCTGGCGGCGACGAGGCTGTTAAAGAAATAATGAAAATCTACAAATCTCACACCACATATATAAATCAGACACTTCATGCGCTTGGTGAAGCTGGGAGAAATGTAAGGAATTAAAGTTCAACTCAGTTCGTTCCTTCGCTTTAGTCAGTGGCTCTGGGTTTTGCCCTGAATCAATGGTGGCATTGTCGGTTTTTGTCCTTGCCGTTTCTGCTTTTTGGGTCTTGGTTGTTTACAGGTTGTCACCAATTTTTCAAGTTGTCCACGTCTGGCACCGGTGGTAAAGTCCTGCCATCGTTGGGTTTGGCGTTCGCTGCACATCGGGGCAAACCGGTCTGTCTTGTTGGGTGGTGGCTGGGCTTTCGCGAGTATTGCCGCGCCTAACAAGTCAGTCAAAGGGACGCGCCGCCCGTTGGCGGTTTTGAAGTTTCGTTTTTATCAAGGTTCGGCGGCTTCGTTTAAGCTCTCAGAGCGGCGCGCCCCTTACCGTAACGTTAGGCTGTCCAAGGTGAAAGCTGTCGGGTTCGGTTTGTCTTCGTGAACTTCGTCGGTAGCGGACAGTTTTTTGGTTTACTTCGGGCTTCCGTTACAGCTTTGCAGTTTGGTTTTTGCCTTTGCTCCGTTTGGCTTTGGCTTCGGTTTGCTCTGCTGCCTTCTTTTTTTGACAAGCTTCGGGGTAAGCGGTTGGTTTCAGTTGCTCTCCAAAACTCGGTTTTAGGGTTGGCCTTGCTGGTTCCGGCGTTTACCTGATCTCTGGTGGCAACTCTCGGCTTTTGTTGGGTGGTATTTTCTGGCATTTGTTTAGTGTTGGCGTTGGCGGCGGGCTGCACACATACTTCGGTGGCAAGGTGTTTCGCTTTTGTCAGGTGGCGCCTCCTGCCCGCTTTTGTGGTTGTCGGCGCTTTTGGGTTGGCGTTTTGGGTCGGGGTCGGGCTTTTGTTGCAGCTGGGGTTGTGTGCTTTCGTCCCTGCCGCTTCTGCCTGCAAGCCGGATTGGGCTGTTCCGTTTTAGCGTTGGGTTTTGCTTTTCGGGCTGGTTCGTAACGCGCGTTGTCCGCGGCTTGACTTTGTATGTTTTGTGGCCTCGGTTGCTTGCCCGTTGTCCCCAGCTTTTTCAAGTTGCCCGGTTTTAGCTCCGGTGGTAAAGTCCGATCATTGCTGGGTTTCGTGTTCGCCATACAATGGCGCCAAACCAAGCCTTTTGGTTTGGTAGTTGTTTGGCTTTCGCAGATATTGCTTGGCCTAACAAGTAGGTCAAAGGGACGCGCCGCCCGTTGGCGGTTTTGAAGTTTCGTTTTTATCAAGGTTCGGTGGCTTCGCTCAAGTCCTGTAGGCGGCGCGCCCCTTACCACAACGTTAGGCTTTCTGGGGTGAATGCTTCAAGTTTCGGTTTGCCTTCGTCAGCTTCAATGCTTGCGGACAGTTTTTTGGTTTGGTTCGGGCTTCCGTTACAAAGTTGTAACCTGGTTTTG
>SCST01000792.1 GCA_004299465.1 Methylovulum sp.
CCGGGCCGATGAGCTGGATTTTTTTGTGTTGTATTCGTCGGTGGCGTCATTATTGGGCAGTGCCGGGCAGGCCAATCATGCGGCGGCGAATGCCTATCTCGATGCGTTCGCGCAGTATCGCCGGGGGCAGGGCTTGCCGGCGCAAAGCATCAACTGGTGCGGCTGGTCGGACATCGGCTCGGCGGCGGAGCGCGGGGTCAGCGACAAGATCCGCAAGGGCCTCGCCGCGATTGCCCCTGAAACCGGTGCCGAGGTACTGGCGGGAGCCTTGGCGCGTAATGATGCGCAGCTCGGAGTAACGCCGATAAGCTGGGAGGTGTTTTTGCAGGATGCGGCGATGCCGGCGTTTTTCGAAAGATTTCAAGACGCTTCGCCCATGCGCATCGATGCCGGTGGGCAGAGGGCTTTCGCCGCCGAGACATCGAAACAGGAGCCTGCGGCCTTGCTGCAGGCTGCTGCACCGGAGCGTGGCGGTATGATCAAAGACCTCGTTGCCGATGAGCTGGCGACCGTTCTCGGCATGGAGACCGCGCAGCTCAAACAGCTTGCGCAGCGCAAGTCCGGCTTTTTTGAACTGGGCCTGGATTCATTGACATCGGTCGAATTCAAGAACCGGCTGAATCGCAGCCTGGGTCTGTCAATTTCAGCGGCGAGCATTTTCGATTATCCGAATGTGGCGGCCTTAAGCGGCTATCTGTCGGGATTATTGGCCGAGGATTCGGAGCCTGACATTGCTGTCACATCGGAGACAGGTTTGCCGGATGCCGAAGAGCTGGACGAATTGTCTGTCGAACAGGCTGCGTTGTTATTGGCGAGAGAGTTGGAGTTATGACTCTTTCAGGCGTTCATATTCTGTCGATCCAATGCCCTAATGCATGGCCTGTAAGTTAAGAAGATTGAAACGAATGAACAACGGCCATAGATGATATTAACGTTCAAACCGGACTATAAACGATGACATATAGTGAATGTATCCCATTGATTAAAAACCTTAATCACAACGATAAGCTGCGTTTGGCGCAATGGCTTATTAAAGCCATTGCCCAGGAAGAAGGCGTTAATGATTTTGGCTTCGATAATATAGGCAAGCAATCCGGTTTATGTGGTATTTGGCAAGATTTGCGTTCCGGCGACGAAATTTTGCAAGATATTGTCAATAGCAGAACGCAATCAAGAGATATTACGTTTTGAAATATCTGCTGGATACCGACACGCTGATTTATTGGCTTAAGGGCAATCAATCGATAGAAGAAAAAGCCTTGGCGGTCGGTTTGGCGCAACTGGGCTATTCGGTTATTTCTCATGCTGAACTTTATTTCGGCGCGTACAACTCTTTGCAAAAAGACAAAAACCTGCAAGCCATTCAGCTTCTTAATCAAAAGCTTGAGTTAGTCAATTTTAGTGCGGGGCCTGCGCAGTTATTCGGCAAGATCAAAGCGGATTTAAAACAGCAGGGGAATATTATTTTGGATGCCGATATTATGATTGCGGCTATTGCGTTAACGAACGAGCTGACGCTGGTCACTAACAACGCGAAGCATTTTATTAGGATTCCTAGCCTAAGCCTTGAAAATTGGGTAACAGGTTAAAGGGTAATAGAGACGATAAAACCGAAGTAAAACTTTCAAGAGACTGAATAAGCATGTCCAGCAATAATGCGATCGATTATCAGAGCCTGGTTAAAAATTCGCTGAAGGAAATTCGTAAACTCAAGGCGCGTATCGCCGAGTTGGAGCATGCCGAGGTTGAGCCGATTGCCGTCATCGGCATGGCTTGCCGGTTTCCCCGGCAGGATACGCAGACAGTGCAGGGCCTGGAGGCCTTCCGGCAATTATTGGCGGAAGGCCTCGACGCGGTGCGTGAAGCGCCTTCCGAGCGTTTTAGCCGCGAGCAGCTTTACAGCCCGGATCCCGAGGCAGCCGGAAAAATCATCAGCCTGCGCGGCGGCTTTCTCGACGACATCGACCGGTTCGCCGCCGAGTTCTTTTTTATCTCGCCGCGCGAGGCCGAAAGCATGGATCCTCAGCAGCGGCTATTGCTCGAATGCCACTGGCGCGCTTTGGAGCACGCCGGGATTCCGGCGGCTGCATTAATGGGCGGCAAGACCGGCTTGTTCGTCGGTATCTGCGGCAACGATTATTATCATTTATTGGCAAGCCGCGCGTTTGCTGAGATCGACAGCTACATGGCGTCCGGTACCGCGCACAGCACAGCGGCCGGGCGTCTGGCGTTTTTTTTCGGCAGCCGCGGCCCTGCCGTCGCCATCGATACGGCCTGTTCTTCGTCGCTGGTGGCCTTGCACCTGGCTTGCCGGAGCCTGCGCGACGGCGAATCCGACTTGGCGCTCGCGAGCGGCGTTAACGCCCTGTTGTCGCCGGAGTACAGCATCAATTTTTCCAGGGCCGGCATGTTGTCGCCGGATGGCCGCTGCAAAACCTTTGACGATGCCGCCGATGGCTATGTGCGTGGCGAAGGCTGCGGCGTGGTTGTCTTGAAACGCTTGGCCGACGCATTGCGTGACGGCGATCAAATCCTGGCGGTCGTCAAGGGTTCGGCGGTCAACCAGGACGGTCGCAGCAGCGGCTTGACCGCGCCTAACGGCTCGGCGCAACGCGCCGTCATCGAGCAGGCCTTGCGGGATGCGGGGCTGAATGCGGCCGAAGTCGGTTATGTCGAAGCGCACGG
>SCST01000441.1 GCA_004299465.1 Methylovulum sp.
CCTACCATCATCCAGCCAATCTACATTCATCATACACCTCTCAATCGGTTGCTAACTTTTATCCGACTATTCGACACTTAAATTTCCAATATGTCTCTTAATTAATTAGCGGCTCTATACCTCCGGCAAAGCCGGTGGCTTGTAAATGTGAAGCGCTCAAGCGGGTTCCTTCCCGCTTGAAATAGCAGTCCTTGCCACAGCGCATGAAAAAACGCTGCCGCCTTGTTCCCTTCTATTTTGACGGCGCATTCCCGCGCGGCAATCTCCTGATCGAGCGGAAACCCACCAGTTTTTGCCGCTGCTCGTCCCATAAATTCAACCAAAGCGATTTAAGGCTCTTGCCGATAGTCAGCGGAACCACGGCCTGCAAGGCTGGCACCTCATTGTAGCAACGTTGCAGGTTATAGTTGGGAATATTCGCCCTGACATGATGGATATGATGCAGGCCGATATTACCCACCAGCCATTGCAACACTTTAGGCAATTTATAATACGAACTGCCTTCCAGACCAGACTTGGTCAGATCCCAGCTTGAATGCCTCACCCAATAAACATCTTCGTACTGATGCTGTACGTAAAACATCCACATGCCGACGCTGGCCGCCATCAAAATGACCGGCAATTGAATCAGCAAATAGTTCTGCAGGCCCAATGTCAGGCTCATCACAATGACGATACCGGCAATAATCGCATTGGTCAGCATGACGCTACGGCGCTCGCGTTTCCCGGCTCCAGAGCTTGGAAAGCGATTGATAACCAGGAATAAAAACAGCGGAATGATGCTGAATAACACCAACGGGTTGCGAAACAGCCGGTAGACCAGGCGTTTTTTCCTTGACGCCGCCAGGTATTCGTCCACGGTCAGAGTCCAGATATCGCCTACGCCACGGCGGTCCAGGTTACCCGATACGGAATGATGGATAACGTGGGTGCGTTGCCAGTCTTCAAATGGTGTAAAAACCATAGCCCCGGTAATATAGCCAAGAACCCGGTTCGCCTTACGCGATGGAAAGAAGGCGCCGTGAGTGCAATCGTGGAAAAAAATAAAGATGCGCACCAGGAAGCCCGATGCAGGAATAGCTAACAATAGTGTTAGCCAATATGAATAGCCCTGCAAGATGAAATAAATCATCAGCGCCCATAGGCCGATGTACGGGACGAAGGTGTTCGAGATTTGCCAAAAGGCTTTTTGGTAATCAGGCTGTGCATATTTCGCGACAGCTTCTATTAATTCTTCCCTGCTTGTTTGGCGCGTTGTGAAAACCGCGGGCGATAACAGTTCGGGATAGGTAACTTGTTGTGACATAAAAACTTAACTCATTAAAAATAAAAAAAAGGTGTGCTTTCGATTTTCTGGCTACATGGCCGGGGACTCAAACAGTGCTGGAAAGAAAGGCTGATGAGGTTAAAACAAGGCCCTGGAATTGTGCAATTTGGTCGAAGCAGGAGGAAACAACGGGTTGATAAATAAAGAGGTCGGCTGGAAAAAATGATAACTCGGGCGGTACTCTAACGGTATGCTGACCTGGGAGGTCAAGTGCTATTGAATGGATAAGTTTTCTTTATGCGAATCACCCTATGCCGGAATAGCAAGGATTAGTAACAGAACTTACCTGAAAGTTCCAGAGTAATAAAAGTTATGGCAAAAACCTTGCCGCTGTATCATTGAACAATTCTATACTGCATAAAAAAACCAAAAACTCGACCGCTTAAAGTATAAATTAGTCTTACCGTGTTAACTGCACTTGGCTTAAAGTGCGCGGTAGGGTAGGTATCCGGCGTTCCTGGCGATATAGTGTTAAGTAATTGGTTTTAGCCTGGTGAAATGTCAACAGAATTTAGTACTTTCTGTAAATATCAGCCATAATCGATGTGTAATTTTTATTCACCCAGACTATGAGGTGGCAAGCTATGAAGCTATATAAGATTTCAACAACAACCGGACAAATTTTGATCGCCGCTGCGATTTTAACTGCAAACCCGGTAATTGCAGACAAACCGTCATGGGCAGGAGGCGACAAGCATGACAAACATCAGCAGAATGAACGGCATCACGACCGGGATGAGCGGCACGACAATGACGACAATAGATTCGATCATGACAGGGATAGCCACGGTTTTAACGGCGACCGCTATTTCATCGACCGGCAGCGAACGATTATCCATAATTACTATATCGGTGAATATCAAGCTACCGGCCATTGCCCTCCAGGCCTGGCCAAGAAAAACAATGGCTGCATGCCCCCCGGCCAAGCGAAAAAATGGGTGATAGGGCGTCCGTTGCCTAGAGATGTGATTTTTTACGACTTACCTCCGGCGGTGCTGGTAAATCTCGGGGCACCGCCTCCAGGTTATCGGTTTGTGCGTGTGGGATCTGATATTTTGCTGATTACCATAGGCACGGGCCTGGTAATCGATGCAATTAACAGTTTGGGCGGGTATTAGTCCAAGCGAAAAAACGCCGTTTTATCCTGGTGCATGTCCCCCGTTTCTATAGCGCTTAATCGCTGCCTCGTCAATCGACAGGCAGCGGCAAAAACTGCGACCACTGACGCTCGCCGCCGACTTGGTCGCTGGCGGGCA
>SCST01000442.1 GCA_004299465.1 Methylovulum sp.
TGGGTGGAAAGCGAAAATCGTTGGGTTCGTCTTAGGGTTTCGACTAAGGGAATGCGTATCATTGATAAAAAGGGCATAGACGCTGTGTTGGCGGATTTGCGTAAAAATGGTTTAAAAGCTTAAGAGGATAAAAAAATGCGCGATAAAATTAAACTGATTTCTACTGAAGGCACCGGCCATTTTTACACCACGACAAAAAACAAAAAAACCATGCCCGAGAAAATGGAAATCAAAAAATTTGATCCTGTTGTTCGTAAGCATGTTATGTACAAAGAAGCGAAAATCAAGTAGTCATTCGATTTCAGGCTTTTTTCAAATGGCTAAGCTAATCACGGGATATTATAACTGTGGTTAGCAAGCCAGCGGTATCCTGCCTCTTCTTATTGTTTTTCCAGCTTCAGCGCCTATTATCTAACGGCAGCAGTGCACCAATCCTAAGCAATCCCGATTCGTCGCACTTATTTGGTGCAAACAAATGCGCCAACGCATTGCTCAGGCATCTATGGCATTTTTTTGATGATTGCAGTGATGCAAGGTCTTTTCCCGGTAAATAACGGCAACGATTTGAAAATCGCTGTTTTTAAATCATCCCGCTTTGCTCGGCTATGTTATTTTATTGATGCTGTCTTTATCAAACTAAAGCGCATGCCTTTCGATGATTTAATATGGCATGGTTCATGCTGATTTATATTAAGCATATTTAAGAATATTTAATATATTTAAACAAATAATAAACAGTTATGAAATCGATCTGGGAAAATTACAAAACTGAGCATGCCTACGATGAGCTCATGCATTCGGAATATCAGCCGCGTCCGGTAAGCTACAGCTTATGCCAATATTTAAACTCCCTGAAAAAAACGGATATAGACAAGCGCAAAATAGCGGCTGAACTGGCTATCATGGAAATGGGCATCAGCTTCACGGTTTATAGTGACGAAGGCAATATAGACCGGGCCTGGCCGTTTGATATTATTCCGCGCATCATGGATGCTAAGGAATGGAAGTTGATAGAAAAAGGTTTAAAGCAGCGCTTGACCGCGTTGAATTGTTTTATCAGTGATGTCTACAGTGAGCAGGCTTTTATCAAGGACGGCAAAATCCCCAGCGAAACGATTAACAGCTCGAAAAACTTTCGCAAGGAATGCGTGGGCATGAAGCCCAGGCATAATGTCTGGGCCAATATTTGCGGCACTGATTTGGTGCGCGACAAGGACGGCATCATGTATGTGCTGGAAGACAATTTACGCGTACCTTCTGGTGTTTCTTACATGCTGGAAAACCGGGTCATCACCAAGCGGGTTTTTCCGGAACTGTTGCAAGGCATCGATATTCTGCCGATAGACGATTACCCGACACAGTTGCAGGACATGCTGTCGTCAATTGCACCGCATCAAAACAGCAAGCCGCAGATCGTCGTCCTGACGCCCGGCATTTACAATTCAGCCTATTTTGAACACGCTTATTTAGCGCAGCAAATCGGCGCACAACTTGTTGAAGGCGGCGACCTTGTCGTCAACGATGATGATTGTGTGTATATGCGTACGATTGAAGGCCTGGAGAAAGTCGATGTCATTTACCGGCGTATTGACGATGATTTTCTTGACCCCGAAGTGTTCCGCAAGGATTCGGCCTTAGGCGTGCGCGGCCTGATGCGCGCGTGGAAGGCCGGCAATGTTGCGCTCGCCAATGCGCCGGGAGCCGGTGTTGCCGATGACAAGGTGGTTTATGCCTATGTCCCGGAAATGATCCGTTATTACTTGAATGAAGAACCGATATTACCGAATGTGCCGACCTATTTATGCAGCAATGAGGAGCACCTGGATTATGTGCTGGAGCACTTGGCTGAACTGGTCGTAAAGCCTGCCAACGAATCGGGAGGGTACGGCATGCTGGTCGGCCCTCATGCAACGGCCAAACAGGTTGAAGCGTTCAGGCAGGTCATCAAGGCCGACCCGCGCAATTATATCGGCCAGCCCACCTTGTCGATTTCAACGGCGCCTACCTTGTGCAAAGGTAAGCTGGAACCCCGGCATATCGACCTGCGCCCATTTATCCTGCAAGGGGAGCATACCTTCGTTACCGCCGGCGGCTTGACCCGTGTCGCGTTGAAAAAAGGTTCGCTGGTCGTCAATTCATCGCAAGGCGGCGGCAGTAAAGATACCTGGATTATTAATATGGAGGGGCACTGATGCTATCACGTTCAGCAGAGCGCCTGTATTGGCTGGCGCGTTATATCGAGCGCACTGAGAATATTGCCAAATTGGTCAGTGTCTATATGAATTTATTGATGGACTTACCGAAAGGCGTGGAAATGGGCTGGCAGCAGCTGGTCCGCATTAACGGTTCGGAACAGGAGTTTTATGAAAAACACAAGATACCGAATGAGCGCAATATCACCCGCTTTTTGTTGGCTGACGCCAGTTATTCTGGCTCCTTGTTTTCGTCATTAAGCGCCGCCAGGGAAAATATACGCGCATCCAGGGAATTATTGCCCGATGAGGCCTGGGAACAGGTTAAT
>SCST01000443.1 GCA_004299465.1 Methylovulum sp.
CAAAGAAACGCATGAGTGTCAAACGTATGCGCAAGGCTGCTGGTTGGGATGACTCGCTTTTAACTGAGGTTTTGGCTCAGGTATTTTAATGAGGTGGCCCTGATCGTACAGGTCGAAATACTTGTACCCATTCACCGAAGTTCGGGTTGGTGGTAATGATGAGAGAGGTCTTTTCGTAGAGCTGACTGATTAAATGAAATAGCAAAGCACCACCCGACTCAGGGAACGGCAGATAACCCAATTCATCCACAATAACCGCATCAACCTGTATCAGCTTGCGTGCCATGACTCCTGTTTTACCGGCCTGTTTTTCCCTTTCCAGCTCATTAATCAAATCGACAGCATTGTACCCACGGGGCATAAATAAAAACGAACCCGTTTATTTTTGTGAATAGCAGCCATCCCCATAGCGGTAGCCTAATGGGTTTTTCCTGTGCCGGTTCCGCCCACAAAAATCAGATTATGAGCGTCCTTCATAAAAGTGGCAGTAGCCAGCTGTATTTGCGCTTGAGGTAGCGGTGATTCCTGCCACTTAAAGGCAACCATATCCCGATGAATGGGGAATTTTGCAGCACTAAGCTGATAGCGTAGGCTACGAGCCTGTCTATCCGCCAGTTCAGCATCAATGAGCCGGGTTAAACAACCGTCTGGAGTCAGTGCGAGTCGTGGAGTTTCTGCCCGTATCTCAGCCAATGCCTTGGCCATGCCGAACAACTTCAGCGCTTTCAGTTGGGATAGGTTATCAATGAACATAACGGCCACTCAACAAACTATCATAACGGCCGCAGTCCGAAGCGGGCTCAATGTGTAGTGACAAGCTGTCAACAGTCGTTAGTGATTTAACGCGGGGTGGTTCAAGTAACCGTCGCAGCTCATTAATGACAACACTGGCGTTGATAACCCCCGCTTCAAGTGCCACTATTGAAACTGATTAACGAAAACCATGTCTCCTCAAATGGCTTGAAATAAGATATTGTTATAAGCGCGGTTATTCTTGGCGGCCAATATACGGCCTTAATTAAACGAGGAGTACGATCATGAAACACTATGCTTTAATACTGGCAGGGCTTTTGCTTTTTTCTACGACAGTGCCGGCGCTTGAAAAAACCGGCCCTGAACGGACCGATGAAGTGCTTCAACGCAGCCAGCCGGTACTGCCGTTTTCTCTGGAACAAGCTTTGCAAACATTTTCCAAGACCGTTCATGGCGGCGTCCAGCATGTTGTCAGCAAGTCAGCAGGCGATACCCGGCAGATAAAATTGATCCAGGCCTATCTGCTTAAACTTGCCGATGAGTACAGGAAAGGCGATTTTTCCGAGACAGAACGCATACACGGAGCGGATATGCCGGGTCTCACGCTGTTAAAAACAGCAACAACCGACGACATAAAATTTGAATATAAAGCGTTGGAAAATGGGGCGCAGATTCATTATTCGACAGAATACCCGCAATTCGTGCAGGCCCTTCATATCTGGTTTGATGCGCAGATCAGCGATCACGGCAATCCTGTAGTACCGGAACATAGCCAACATCATTCAACCATCGCAGAATAATTGCCGATTATTGGTAACTACTCGGCTATCAAAGACAATGGAACGCTGAGACGTAAGATAAATAGGATAAGCACAGATAACGCAATAAAAAATCTTATATTATCTTAAATCTGCGTTCCATTTTACCCAACTGCACTGCAGCCAGACGTTTGCCGCTAAAGATCAACCCGCATCGTCCTGATCGAATTTTTGCTTAGCTCAGGTAATGCCGCTATCGCTTCACGCAATTTGCTTTCCCAACTGCGCCTTAATTGCAGCATATAGTCGTCATCGTCATCAAAACAGTAGTATTCGCGAAGGCTGAAGCTGTTTTTTCGGTAAATCAACATTTCCACCGGCGCGCCGACGCTGGCATTACTGCGTATCGTGGAATCCATCGATACCAGGCAACAGCGCGCCGCTTCGTCTATCGACGTATCCGGTTTAAGAAAACGATCCAGTATCGGTTTGCCGTACTTGCTCTCGCCTATTTGCAGGAAGGGGGTATTTGCAGAACTGGTAATGCTGTTGCCTTCGGAGTAAACCATATACGCGCCATGCGGTTCGTTGGCGATCTGGCCGGCGAGTATAAACGTCGCCGAAGGATTGAAGGCCGATTGTCCTTCGGAATTCAGGTGCTGTTTTTGTTTTTCAACGCTGATATGCCCCAGATAGACGGCGGCTTCGGATAAACATTCGACGGTATTGATATTGGTAGCGGCGTTCTTGATTTTATCGCGGTGTAATTGTTCCAACACGGCTTGCGTTGTCGCAAGATTACCGGCGCATAGCAAGATAATTTTACGATCGCTGCGGGTATCAAACGCATGCATTTTGCCGTGCGTGCTGACATTATCAATACCGGCATTGGTTCTTGAGTCAGAAACCAGGATAAGTCCTTCGTTTATAGAAGCAGCAATACAATAAGTCATAGTTTAGTGTCATGGAACGTTCAAAATGGCGGCCATTTTAATCTTTTTTATAAGGAAATGCGCTATTATGTGACGGCATCATACAGACTCTCAACGCTGACCTGCATATGCGTTAACAGCGCCCCCGAACCGAACTGGTGAAATATCGAGACATCGGCGGCATCGCGCCCGAATGCGATGATAACCCGGCCGCCGGACACATCCTTCTGGGTCGGATCGAAGGTGTACCAGCGGCTGCCGACATAAGCCTCAAACCAGGCGTGTAAATCCATAGGTTCCAGGTTATTCAGGTAGCCGACGACGATGCGCGCGGGAATGCTGATGCTGCGGCACAATGCAATACTTAAATGGGCGAGATCGCGGCACACGCCGTAGCCGCGATGATGTATTTCAGTCGCCGACAGCGGGACGTCGCTGGAGCCGGGCTGGTATTGAACGGTCTGGCGCACCCAGTCGACAATCCTGCTGACCTGGTCGTATCCCGGCATCGCATCGGTGCTAATGTCCCTGGCCAGTTCGCCGAAGCGGTCGGATTCGCAATAACGGCTGGGCAGCAAAAACGGCAACACATCGTTAGGAAGATTCTGGATTTCGACAAAATACGCGCCGGGAGCGGTATCGTGATAATCGGCAATGATGACTTCCGCCGAGGTGTCTATAAGCAAGGTACCCTGCGGCGCAACCAGGCGTTGGCAGGAATTGCCGTAGCTGTCAGTGCCCTCGATGACGAGCACACTGGGGTTTATCGTGTAAGTCTCGTGCATGATCCATTGCGGTATGCCCCTGAACGGCCGCAGCATTAAAATTAACGCGGCGGCATCGTCTATCTGGAAACAAAGCTTGCAACTGACTTTCAGTTTCATCGTCTGCCTTTATCGACGCTAGATATCCAGCATGTCGAGCTGGCTATAGGCGTGATTCAGCCACATTTTTACGCGTTGCCGATCGAGCAGGCCCAGTGCGTTAAGATGATCGAAATCACGGTTCCTGGCCGCCCAGAAACTGGAATTATTGCCGTCGATTTTAGTCATGATCGGCGTATACAAGCGTTTCAGCACCATCACTTTGGCGTTCATATCCAGCGCCCGGTCCTTGACGCCGGAGAATTCCAGCAGGCTGAATTCTTCATCCCTGAGTTGGTTTTGCACGAGGACGTAGTTCAGTTTCGAACCGTAATGATCCAGCAGTTTGTCGAGCAATTCCACGCAGTCTTTACCGGAATCCATGACATTCCAGTACGTCAGCGTAATGCCCAGTTCCTGCGCCAATTCCAGCACCCCGGACTCATCGATCCAGGTTGCCAGGGGATGATGCGTTTGCGCCGCGAGATCAACCAGGACGCGCTGCTCAGGATTAGCCTCCGCCGTTTCGATAATGGTGTCGAGGCTATGGT
>SCST01000444.1 GCA_004299465.1 Methylovulum sp.
TGGTCTGGATAAAAAGTCACCACCGCTGTCAGTTCCTCATTATCTATCGTCACGATTTTTCCGATATCGCCATTGAAGACATTTAGATCATAATTATTACGGCGGTGAATGACCCGATCGCCTTCCCTGAATAGCCGTTCCCCTACTTTTAATTGGCACTTATTTTCGGTGGGTGGGTTGGCTTTTGCCTGAATGACTTGATTGAGATGGGCGGAGCCCAAGCTGCCACGGGTCATGGGGGTTAAAATCTGTATTTCCGTATCCTGTCCGTGGTATTTGGGTATCCACTCAAGGTAAAGCTTAACCACGGTATCAACGGCAGATAGGCCATAATGCAGCGAGGACCACGGATGTATTTTCTTTACCACCGCTTTCAGCGCATCAACCTGGGCTTCCGTTTGTGTTAATTGCCCAATGTCCACATGTTTGAATTTATCAGGGATCACGAAATCAACTTCATAAGCGGACGTGATCGCCTCTTCTATTCTGAACTCGAAGGGTGACTGCTGGGAGTAGTCGGCAACCAGATTCTCCAGCTCAGGGTTTTTCCAATCAAAATGACGTTTCACGCGGGTAATAAAACCCAGTTGCTCTTGAGTCGCCTCATCCGAATCCATAAACAAACAATCGGCTCTTTGATGCCAGAGCTCCGGGTCTTTAAACGGTGACCCAATGGCGGGTGTTTGTCCTTGATTTATCTGGTGCGCGTATTGGATGATCAAGGAGGCTTGCGCTTGGCGAAAAACCTGAGTTAATCGAAAACAGGGGATCACGTTGGAAGCCATCATATCTTTCAGCACATTGCCGGCACCAACAGCAGGCAATTGGTCCGGATCGCCTATAAACAGCACCTGACAGGTCGGAGGTACCGCCTTTAATAAGGCGGCCGTTAAACTGATGTCCAACATCGAGCATTCATCGACAATCAAGAAATCGGTGGTTAATTGGGAGGCTTCATTCATTTGGAACTCACCGCCTTTCCATTCCAGCAGCCGATGAATCGTTTTCGCTTCCCGGCCGATCACCTCGCTCATCCGCTGTGACGCACGTCCAGTAGGCGCCGCCAGTAACACTGATTTTTTCATGGCCTCCAGGAGACGGACGATCACCAAGGTCGTCGTGGTTTTTCCGCAGCCTGGCCCGCCGGTCAGGATTGAAAAACGCTGTTGCACCACCCCTTTCACGGCATCGGCTTGTTCATCGCTTAACGTGATGTGTTTATTCTGGCAATAGGTCGTGATCCACTGGGCGATTCTCTCCGGCTCACAGGCAACAGGCGCTTTCATTCCCCGGAGTATGGCTGCGACCGCTGTTTCATCATAAAAAAGCGTCTTTGAATAATAGCCGATGGTGTCCACATCATCCTTGGTAAGGCGTCGGGTACACAGCTGGCCTTCTTTTTTCATTAAGCCCAAGTAATTGCTTAACTGTTCCCCCAAGTTGATGGCAATCAGTTCAACGATGCCGGCATTGATCTGTGGCTCGGTCAGATAACAGTGGCCTTGCTCGCGACTGGCGGCCAACACCTGTTTGATTGCGGCAAGCAGGCGTGGCTGGCTGTTTTCCGCTAAGCCAATGCTCAACGCCACTTTATCCGCAGAGAAAAAGCCAATCCCATAAATATCATTCGCCAGGCGATAGGGGTCTTCCGTGACCATCGCTATCGCTTTATCGCCATATTCTTTATAGATGCGCACCGCAAACAGGGTGCTGATGCCATGGCCCTGAAGAAACATCATCACCTCCCTGACCGCACGATGCTCAGTCCAGGCCTGTTCAATCATTTCCAGTTTCTTTTGGGCTATGCCAGGGACTTCCGTTAGGCGGCGGATATCCTGTTCAAAAATAGCCAAGGTCTCTTTCTGGAAATACTGAACAATCCGCTTTGCCGTTTGAGGGCCCACGCCCTTTATGAGGCCGGAGCCCAGATATTTTTCAATGGCGGCCGTCGTGGCAGGCTTCTTCTCAATGGCTTCGGCGGCTTTGAATTGCCGGCCGAATTTAGGGTCAATGATCCAAGCGCCACGAAATTCCATGGTGGCGCCGGCAAAGACTTTGGTTTGATGAACCGTGACGGTTTCTTGTTGTTGGGGTGATTGGAAGGGCTGGACACGCAACACCGACCAGCCTGTCGCAGGGTTGTGATAAGTCACCCTGCTGACAATGCCTGTCAAAACTTCGGTAATTGTATCCATCGTCAACTAGCTGTCGTGGTTATTTGACGGAACAGAGCCTCTGTTGCTTTTTTCTGCTGCCGATACTCATTCAGGTCAATAACTTTTCTGGCATTGACCCTGCTTATTGGTTTTAACACTGGGCTATTTTTCTCATGTCTGGCTGTCTCGTTATGACGGGAACGATGATAAACCGAAAGGGCTGAAAATTATTCAAGTCCACCGTCTGAAGCAGATTTATTAACTTTTTTGGGTCGCTAAGGCATTTGTCAACGTGGCCTACCTCATTCCAGCCCACTGAGATTAACTTTGATGCGCTTTCTCCCGTCGGCATCCCCATTACCCACCTTACACCCTGTCATGTCCATTCTAGGCTAAGGCAAAAAAACTGGGGAGGCGAAACCAGGAAATGCCAGCCGCCCGACAATGGGTTCTTAACGAATTCTGGCCAATTTCTTCGTCCGTAAGGTTTGGTAGGCTCGTACGTCGGCTAAAAGCGGGTGTGTATTGGGTAAGCGGAGATGGGTTATCGAAACGACAACAGCGGTTTCTTCCTGGCCGGTTACCTTTAGGGCACAACAAATGCCGCCTTCATCACCCATATACATCACATCCGTAATTTCTATACCGGCATTGGGTGAAATATTGATTGAGTGGGGACGCAGGTTACCTATAAGCGCGTCCGTGGCTTTAGCCGAAATCGGCAGATGCGATTTCAATTTCTGCATTAATTGTGTTACTTTCTTTGGATTATCAATCATATGGCTTCTAATTCATTACCCTACATAAAATGTCCATTGGCTGCCGGTAGGGACAGTCAGCTTTCGGCGAAGTCGACGTTCAAATCGTATTTTCGAAAAATAACC
>SCST01000445.1 GCA_004299465.1 Methylovulum sp.
GCAGGATTGCTCATGTGCCTGGAGACGAGCCGGCGTTTAAACGGCTCGTTTTAATAAACAGCAACGGCAATCTGTTGTGCCGTGTGACCGGATAGCCGCCTTATTTTTCGACTATTGTTTCAGTGAACTGTCCAGTTTGCCGGCTTCGGGGTCCGTCGGCTGGTTCGGTTCCCTGCAAACCTGGTTGCCCCATTCCTTGACTTTGCCTTTCAACAGCCGAATAGCCGTGTATTGCAGGCAGAAGGTGCCGGCCAGCAAATCCGTTTCATAATAGGCGATTTCTTCGTCGCTGGAAAAGTGGTCGATTTTGTAAGGTTCGCCCAATCTTTTCAGCATGTCGGCTTTGCCCATGCCTTCAAAGAGTCCCGATTGTATCGCCTTGCGGTTTTCCGACGGGCCGTAAATGAAACTGCAAGCGGATAAACCAAGAACAACTGCGCAAAGTAGCTGCTTTTTCATCGATAAACCGTAGCCATTAGAAAGTAAAGCCGAAATTGACGCCGAAGCCGTCAATGTTTATGGTTTTGTTCTGCGGCAAGTCGGCGGTCGTGTAGGTCATGCCGATGCGCATATCCTGCGCGTCCAATTGCCTGCGCAAGAAACTACCGGTTCTTGAATGCTTGGGCGCCAAGCCGAGATTGAAGCCGACCTGTTGCATGCTGTCCATGTACAGCGGCGCGTATTGATCCGGCACGCTGAAGCGGGTGTCGGTAAAGAAGACGGTTCCCGATAATTTGCGCCCAAACACGACCGGCCCTAAATAGTGCGCATAGTAAACGCCGTTCCTGAATACGCCGACTTCAATATCGTCGGTTTGTGAGCCGTAAACAGGAGTAAAGGCTGGGGGCGGGCCAAAACTTTTAAAAACGTGATCGCGCTGCGCCGAAGTCGCGTAGTAGGACAGCATGTTTTTAATACCCAACACGCCGCCGGCCAGGCGCATGTCGTATTGGCTCAAGACGCCGGTCGAATAAATGATCGCGGAAGATTGGTCTTGGTTGCTGTCCGAATCGATGCCGCCGATCCGGCCCAACACCGTTAAGCCCCAGACGTCTCTCATGTTTAACAGGTGTGACAGCGGTATCGTTAAGCCTGCGCCCAGCGAAGCGCTGTAATATGAAGTGGAGACGCTGGCGTTATTAAAAGTCGTCGTGTTGTTGTTTTCGATATAGGAAAACGGCATGTTCAGTGACAGCACATAACCGTTGCCCAGGCTGGCTTTGTAATCCAGCGGCAACGTGACGGCATCGGAATTGCCGATGCCGCTGTAGCTTGCGCTTAGCCCGGCGGCGTTCAAGGCATTAAGAGAGGCGGCGTCGGTCGCTTTCAATGCAGATTCCGATGGAACGCTGTTGGTGGCAAGGAAACGGTAGCCCTTAGTAGCATTCATCGGATAGCCCATAGACAGCAAGCGCCCGCTGTCCCGGTCGGGCCGGTAGGCGGCGTCCGTTAACTGCGGCCCGGTTGACGTAGCGGATGGCGATGTTTCCAGCGCTACGTCCTGTTGGTACGATTGCGTTTTGTCAGCCTCTGCGCTATCCGATGGTTCTTCCGTGTCGGTCTCTAAACCGAGCGATAGTCCGGACATATCGAAATCCTGTTGAAACATCAACGAGCCGGCGCTGTTCGGCGAGCCGACGATGGCGTTTTGAACATCGCAGCTGCGGTTTCCTATATGAAGGTTGCTGCTGGAGCTGAAAACAAGGCTGGAATAGCCGCTGCAACTGCCTTGAGCGGCACCGGATATTATCAGCAAGCCGATGGCCTGAGCTAAAACCAGCGTAAGTTGATTGGGCTTGAATTTCATGATGTTCTCCTGAGGTAGTAAGGTATACAACAAAAAACGGAAATTTGAGCTGCATAGCAACACGTATAATAGCAATGTTTAATGCGGTTTTTCTAATTGGTTTTCATCATTCTCGTTGCTGATGCGCTGATTTCCCTCAATTGCCCAAGCGTCATACTGCTCGATTACTAAAAATTTACCTTGTTTTTCTGTAACTGCCCAGTTCCCATAAGTTAAACAAGAAGATGAGTTAGAAACGTATTTTGATAAATGGATTGTTATACAGCGAATGTAATACAAATTAATGCACAGCCGGGCATACCGGCTAACGGGCGAACAGCGTTTTGAAAAGTTCCTGGTTTTCCGCCTGTTTAAACACGGCGTATTTTTCGCGAAAGTCGCCACGTACCCTGCGCCTTTCCCGGTCCAGGTTTTCAATTAATACCGCTATAGCCGACAAGGTGTCGGCGGGTATGTGACCGGCGGCCATTTCCTCCCCGAACAGTTTTAAGTGGTCTTCCTGTACTTGGTAATCCTGGAATTCCCCTAAAACGTCCTGTAGTTCTTTCAGGGAGTTGATAAGCTGTTTTATGGCTTTTTCTGGATAAAGGTTTTGAAAAAATTCCATCAGGTAGCGCAGTTTTTTACAGGTTTTCCTTAAGCCATGCAGGATTTCCGCCGCCGACCGGTCGGTAATCGCATCGCCTTCTTGCAGAACCCGGTTAAAGACTTTCCATATCCTTAAGTCCGCCAGTTGCTTAATAGTCAGTTTTGCATTGGCTTCAAGCGGTTTTTTAGGCGCTTCCGCTTTAAGATAGTGCTCCCATTCCGTCATAGTGGATAAGTATTTGGTGGAACGCAGTTTTTTGGCGAGCTCTTGCTGCGCTTTTTGTTGTTTTTCCAGCAGAAAGCCATGCAGCGGTTCAAGGTTTTCACGGATCGAAGCGGGCAAGCTGCTTTTGTAGTGTGTAAAATTGAGCAGGTAGACGTCCAGGTCGCGTGCAGGTCCTGTGATTTGTCCCAGCCACGAAAAAAAATCGCTGTAGTGGGCATTGACAGGTTCGGGCAATATGCCTTTAATCTGGCTTAGCCCCGCCCTGGTCCTGCGCACGGCGACCCTGAAATCATGCAGGAACTCACTGTCGGTGTTGTTGATGACGCCTTGCTCATTGTCTTTGATCGTTTTTAACAAGTGGCTGTAAATATATTTGCCGGCAATATCGGCGCGCATATTGGGGTCCAGGTTGACGGCCAGCTTTGAGGTATATTCCTTGGGTTTACGCCCAAGGTGTTTTAGCGCAGGCAGCAGCAGGGAGTTATCGACAGGTGCTAAAGCCAGTTTGGTCGTGACGATGTCGATAACGTGTTCGGCGATTTTGTCGTAGCCTCTCAATGGCTGTATTGACAGGCGGCTATTGAACAGTCCGTGCGCTTCGATAAGCAGGCGCAGGACAATTTTTTTGTCATGGTTGACAATATTGACGGGGTAAACGTCATAATCCAGCCTACATAGGCTTAATAATGCACGCATTTCGAGTAAGGGTTCCAGGATGCCGCGCATTTTTGCCGATTTGAATTGGTTGCCGAAGGTGGGGACATCATCCAGCTCGGCGCTGGCGATCATGCGTTCGTTGCTAAGATGCCTCAAGGTTAATGTCGATGCGGTTTTTGAGCGCATAAAATCGCATAAAATACCGTTTGAATATAAGCGCCAGTCAAAACTGTCATAATAGGTCTTGACGGCATGCCATCTTGCAAGCGCTTGTGTGTCAGCATAAGCGCTTAATTGCTCGATAAATTTTTCTGCAGTAAGGG
>SCST01000446.1 GCA_004299465.1 Methylovulum sp.
CATGCCTTATTGCCGGCGATTATCACGGGATTATTTCTTGCGTTGCACAGCTTCGGCGCGCTGGTTGCGGCGCAGCGTTTCAATGATGCCGACTGGAAGCGGCCCGATTTGCAATTGGTCAAGCAGGGCATACTCGCCGAAGGCCTGACCAATATCATCAACTCTTTTTTAAACGGGCTGCCGTTGACATCCAGCGGCGGCGCCGTCAGCCTGGCGGCGTCGACGGGTTGTACCAGCCGTTACCTGGCGTTTGGTCTGTCGGGCATCATGGCCGCGATGGCATTCATGCCTAAAGCGATAGTGTTCTGGCAAATCCTGCCGCTGCCGGTCATGGGCGCTGCGTTGATTTTCCTGGCTTCGTTCACGGCATTGTCCGGTTTACAGGTGATTGCGTCCAGATTGCTGGATAACCGCAAGATTCTTGGCCTGGGCATAGGCTTGATCCTGGGGGTCAGCTATGAGCCGGTACAGCGCTCGTTCCAGGATAACTCGCCGGAGGCGATAAAAACATTGCTGTTTTCCGGCGTCAGCCTGGGGGTATTTGCGGCGGTTATTTTGTCGGCGCTGTTCCAGATCAGGAACCATACCCGCGAACGTCGCCGCTTCGATGCGCTGCACAGTTCGCTGGATGAGGTGATACGCTTCCTGGAGTTGCAGGGTAAAAGCTGGGGTGCTCGCCATGAAGTCGTTCATCGCGCGGAATACGCTACCTGGCAGGCATTTGAAATTTTGACCGAACACGGACTGCTGCATAAGCCGGAAGGCAACAGTGATAAAATTGAGCTCGAAACCATTTTTAACGAGTATACTTTTACCGTGATCCTGAGTTATACCGGCACGATTCTGCCGTTGGCAACCCATCCGCCTAGCCATGAGGCCATGCTCATCGACGACGCGGCGGTATTGCAAATGGCGGGTTATATGCTGCACAGGCTGGCGGATCAGGTACGTACCCGCCGTGATGGCGAGCGTTGCGAATTACGATTGATATTTAACGATTAATAAAGAGACGGGATATTATGCTTACGATTTCATCGGCGCATCAGGGTGGTGCTCTGGTTATTGCCTTAACGGGACGGATTGACGCCTCCAGCGCGAAGGACCTGGAACAACAATGCCTGCAATGGATAAGTAACGGGGAAAAGCAATTGGTGTTCGATTTTACTGCCGTCAGCTATATCAGCAGCGCAGCGCTCAGGGTGTTTTTATTGGTGGCGAAACGCCTGGATACGGCTAAAGGCTCGGTGCGCTTATGCGCCTTAAACAGCACCTTGCGAGATGTTTTCGATATCAGCGGTTTCAGCAAATTGTTCGCGATTACCGCGACGGTGGAAGAAGCGCTGTAGAGCGTGCCATACCCTCTGGGGCATAAATGCGTGCCAATAACCCGGCGCGTTATTCAGGCATTGTAGCAGGCGCGCACGGCACGCCCTACCCGACACGTCTAAATTTTTTACCGGAAAAACATTATGTCAGCAGCCAGCCTATCCCGGATAAACCGACGCCTAGGCAATGTTATCGCCGTTATTATCACATTGGCATGTCCCGGCTTTGCCGTAGCGCTGGAACCTGAAAGCGATGCAGAGCTGGAAAACGAACTGAAATTTCTCGCCGCAGAGCGGCAAATTGTCGTTACCGCTTCCAAATTACGGGAACGCGTCGATAAATCCGTTGCGACGACGTCGGTGATTACCCAGGACGAAATTCGCCAGATCGGTGCGCGTAATTTGCTGGATGTGTTGCGCCTGGTACCCGGCCTGGGTATTACGCAAACGATGGTGGGCGTGCGCGAAGTCGAAGTGCGCGGCGTGAAGACCCTGCTTTCCGATAAGGTCCTGTTCATGTTGAATGGGCATCCTTTGGATCATAACCTCAATAATGCCGGCAGTATTTTGCTATACGATGATCTTCCCGTCGATACGGTTAAACGGATCGAAGTCGTGCGGGGGCCGGGTTCCGCGCTCTACGGCGCGAATGCGTTTTTGGCGGTCGTCAATATCATTACGCTGGATGCAAAAGATTTAAACGGTTTCCAGGCCTCCAGCGGCTGGGGCAGTTTCGATACCCAGCAGTACCGGGCATCGTGGGGAAAACAATTCAATAATACCGCCGAGGCGGTACTGCACTTTAACCATACCGATACCAACGGCATCAAATCGCCGGTAGCCCAGGACATTTTAAGCTTACAGGGCAAGGATTCGCTGGCTCCCGGTAAAAGCGACCTCAGCGAGGGACGCAATGACCTGGAATGGCAACTGGGCTACCAGGATTTTAAACTGGATGGACGCTATATCAAAAAACAGACCGGCGCATTTATCGGCACTTCCTACGCACTCAGCAACCAGACCGAGCAGAATTACGAAGATTATTTCCTGCAATTGAGCCGTAACTGGAAAGTGCGGGAACATCTCAGCATCGATACGCGCATTTATCACGACAGCTTCAGTTTTGATAATTTATCGCAGGCGGAACCCAGCCTGTTTAACCGCAATGCGTTGATAGATAAGCGCACCGGCGGCGAACTGCAAAGCAACTACCAATATTCCGATACGCAAACCCTGATTGCCGGTTTCATTTATGTGGCGGAGGAGCAATACGGCATTATTGATGAAACCGGCGCCACGCCAGACAGTTTGCAAACGTCCGCGCTGATTTTCGGCAAAAACAGGACCCGTGACCACTGGGGCGTGTATGCGCAGGATGTCTGGGACCCGTTGCCCGACCTGAGATTGACGCTGGGCGCCCGCTACGATGAATATAACGATTTTGGCGGCACGTTTAATCCGCGCATGGGCTTTAATTGGGAATTCATTAAAGATTATTCGCTGAAATTTTCTTACGGCACGGCCTATCGTGCGCCGGCTTTCGGCGAGCTTGATTTGACCCACCCGTTTGTATCGGGTAACCCGAATTTGTCGCCGGAACAAGCCGAGACCTTTGAAACCGGCATTATTGCCCGCCCTATAGACGGCCTTACGGCGCAGGCGATTTATTATCACACCCATATCAGCGAGATTATCAGCCTGGTGCCGGGCCAGGTTACCGCGTTGCAGTATGCAAACAGCGGCAGCATGTTGTCGGAAGGCGTCGAGCTGGAGAGCCGCTATGATTTTAGCGGCGGCTTGCAGGGTTCCTACCTGGCCGCGAATGTGGTTTTCCAGAATCCCGTCCAGGATAACCGGCAGGTGGCCGATGTGCCGCAGCAACGCGCAAACCTGCAGTTTAACTGGGCTTTCGATACCCACTGGAGCGCTTATGCGCATGTACTGATTAAAGGCGATACCCGGCGCGCTGCAGGCGATGCCCGGCAGGATGTGCCGGGATATGCCTTGCTGGATCTCAGCCTGTTGAGCCATAATCTTTTTGTAAAAGGCGTGGATGTCAGCTTCAGTGTGTACAACCTGTTCGACGAAAGCTATTACGATCCGGCGCCGACCAGCATACCCGGCGATTATCAGCAGGCTGAAAGAGCCTATTTTGGACATATCACCTTACGTTATTAACGATATCCAACGTTATGATCAACTCACTATTTGACATTCCCAAACGATGGCGCACCAAGCCGGCGGCGCTGCTGCTGGGACTGGGCCTGCTGGTGCAGGCATCGGTGGCAGGCACCACTAACACCGTCTTCTTCTATAACCCTGAAAGCAGTATCGATAATTTTGCCGCGTTAAAGACCGAATTCGACAGCTATTTATCAGGGCAGGGTGAATACAGTTTCCAGCCCTTCAGCGAACGCAGCACGTTTGAAAGCATGTTGTCCGACAAGGCGCAGGGCGTCTACCTGCTATCCAGCTGGCATTATGCCCAGCTCAATGCCAAAACACCGCTGGCGGCGGTGCTGGTCGGCGTCGTTAAAGGCGAGCTTCAGCAACGCAAGATCCTGATCAGCAAAGACCTGGCTGATGTGTCGGCATTATCGGGCGCAACGATAGCCGGGTCCGGCAGTGAAGACTATTTACGCAGCCAATTACAGCAAATGCTCGGCGGCAAATATGCCGGGCTGTCGTCGAAAATCAAGTTGCTGACCGTGCCCAAGGATATCGATGCGTTAATGGCGGTGGGTTTTGGCGTGGCGACAGCCGCCATTTCATCCGAAAGCAGTTTCAATAAACTGGCGATGATTAATCCCAAGCAAC
>SCST01000051.1 GCA_004299465.1 Methylovulum sp.
GCAAAATATTGCTCCGCGCCACGTTCAGCGAAGCCGCATTGACTAAGGAAGATGTGGCGGACATTGTCAATGTCGGCATCGAAGTTCTGGTTCGCTATCGCTATGAATTGCCGGCATTTGATACGCTGGTACGGGAAGCGCGTACCGGTCGCGCCGCCGCCAATCAAGCGCTGTACGACCAAGTGCATAGCGCTTTGGGTAAAACGGGTGCGACTTTTCTCGACGCACTGTTCGTTGTCGGCGACGATTCTCGCCGAGTCAGTCCCTGGCACGACCTTAAACAAGACCCCGCCCAACCCACCGTTCACGGTATGCGGGATCTGTTGGTACGCTTCGACCAGTTGTCCGCGCTTTCCGGTTACAACGCCTGTCTAAAGACAATCCCAATCATCAAAATCAGCCAGTGGGCTTTGGAGGGCCATGCGCTGGATGCCGCCAGCATGGCTGATCTGGCGGCATCAAAACGGTATGCGGTAACCTTGGCGGTAATTCGGCAACGCCTCGCCATCGTGACAGATGATCTCTGTGAAATTTTCTGTAAGCAGATGAGCCAAGTATCGCGTATTGCCGGAGAGAAATTGCAGAAATACTTAATGGATAGCCAAGGCAAAACGGACGAGATTCTGCGCCGTTACGCATTGCTCGACACCGTTCTGAATTCGACAGAATCCGATGAAACTCAGTTGAAGGAAGTTCGGCAGACTATTTCTGCCCGACCCGATTTGTGTGAATTCTCGCGATTGCACGCCGAATACGGTGGCAAGAATGAATGCCGCTTTATGAAACCGGTCTTTGCTAATCGACGGGCTGAGCTATTGCGTATCCTGTCCAAGCTGCGCTTCGTGTCGACCAGTCAGGACTTAAGCTTTGAACGAGCATTAACGTTAATGCTCGACCAGCGGGGTCGACACAGTGAGTGGATAACACTGGAAAGCGGCACCGCCGCTTATTTGAGCTTGTCAGACTTGGCCTGGGTGCCTGAGAAATGGTGGAAGTTGATTACGGGCGATCAGCAGCGCGAAGCGCCGACGCGGCTCAATCGACGTCAGTTCGAGGTATGCGTCTGCGCACAACTGGTACGCGAACTGAAATCCGCCGATCTTTGCGTAATCGGTGCTAACAACTATTCAGACACGCGTGATGAGCTCGTGCCGTTGGACGAGTGTGCAAAAACTCGAGAGGCTTACGGGCAAGAAGTCGGCCTTCCGGTTGAGGCTATTCCGTTTATTCAGCATGTTCGTGATCTTCTAACAGCAGCAGCACGAAAAGTGGATGATGCTTATCCTGATAACCCGTTCTTCCAAATCATTGATGGTCGTCCTAAATTGGGCCGACTAAAGAAAAAGCCGGTCCCAGAAGGGTTTCAGGCGCTTGATGTGGCGTTGGCCAAGAAGCTCGACAAACTGGAACTGTCCTTATTGGATGTGCTCTCCGATACCTCACAGTGGATAGGCTGGGACAAGCATCTCAGGCCGCTCAGTGGACACCAAGGTAAGATCAAGGAGGACGTTCGGAAGATTCTAACCACATTTGCCTATGGAACTGGCTTGGGGCCCACCCAGACGGCTCGTAATATCGCGGACATCAGCGCACGGCAAATTTCTTTCGTCGATCAACGCCAGGCCTCAACCGAAAAGCTGGAGGCGGCGATCTGCGATATCATCAACGCTTATAACCAGTTCCAGTTACCGCGCTATTGGGGCGATACCAAGCGGGCCGCCGCCGATGGCACCCAGTGGAACTTGTACGAAAACAACCTGCTGTCGGAACGCCATATTCGCTACGGGGGCTATGGCGGGGTTGCCTATTATCACGTCAGCGACGCCTACATCGCGCTGTTCTCACATTTCATCCCGTGTGGAGCTTGGGAAGCCATCTACATTCTTGATGGCCTGACCAAGAACAAATCAGACATTCAGCCTGACATTTTACACGGCGATACCCAGGCACAGAGCGCCCCGGTCTACGGATTGGCCTTTCTGCTAGGCATCAAGCTGATGCCGCGGATACGGAACTGGAAAGACTTGAAGTGGTTTCGTCCGACACCGCAGGAAACATACAAAAACATTGATGAGTTGTTCACCAAGGAAGCCATTGACTGGGATTTGATTGCTTGTCACTTGCCGGACATGCTGCAGGTCGCTCAGTCCATCCGGGCGGGTCGGATTTCACCTTCGACGATACTGCGCAAACTGGGCACTGCCAGTCGGAAGAATAAACTATACTTCGCGTTTCGTGAACTCGGACGGGTGGTTCGTACCACTTTTTTGCTAGAATACATTGGTGATGAAGAGCTACGCCACATCATTCAGGCGGCGCAAAATAAGTGCGAAGGTTTCAACCAGTTCGCCCAATGGGTTTATTTCGGGGCCGATACCATCACTGAAAATGTTCGTGACGATCAACTGAAAATCATCAAGTACAATCACCTGATTGCTAACCTTGTAATTTTCCATAACTGTCATAGCATCACGCAGGCCTTAAAGGAATTAGAGGCGGAAGGGATGAAGCTTACGCCGGAATTAATTGCCGGATTTAGTCCGTACCGGACATCTCATCTCAATCGCTTCGGACTGTTCGAACTGAAAGAACGCTATCCACTGCCGGTGGACTATGGAATTATGTTCTGAATCTAGGCGTGATACCGGTTACAGGGCGACTTTACGCATTTACGAAGGAATCCTTACGGTCAGCCAGACTGATACAATTCATTTGTTGCTTAGATGAACTTAAAGCGTTTATGAATTTATTTATTGCTTATTTATTGTCCGGCTGGCACACCCTTTAACGTCTTTTTTTGGATGCTTTTCGGAGCGATAGCGGAGAATTCCAAAAAAACGACAGGCGCAAGGCGCACACGTTTAGTCGAAATAAAAAACGAGGC
>SCST01000905.1 GCA_004299465.1 Methylovulum sp.
TCCTTCTTCCATCAGGGTCTCCATAAACCTTGAATCTTTATTTTTATCTCTATTTAAGAATCTTGCAACGTATTTCCCCAAGATATCTACTTCAATGTTTACAGTATCACCCGGATATTTAAATCCAATTGTCGTAAGCTTCGCTGTATGTGGGATAATTACTACTGTAAAACCATTTTTTAGTATATCAACAACTGTAAGGCTTATTCCATCTACAGCAACTGAGCCTTTCTCAACAAGAAAATCCATTATATTTGCTGGCGCCTCAATCTCAACTTTCAGCATATCACCGATATTTACCATTGAACGAATCTTCCCAACAGTATCAACATGGCCTGTTACAAAATGACCTCCAATCTTTGAATCAGGACTCAACGAGGGTTCGAGATTAACGATATCACCTGTTTTAAGGCTGCCGAGGTTTGTAATCCGCAGGGTTTCCTCAGAGAGGTCAAAGGAAAGTATATTATTGTTTTTGCTCACAATTGTAAGACACGCGCCATTTACAGAAATACTATCTCCCTGTTTTGCAGTAGATGCTACCTTACATGATTTGAGTGATAGTATTGCACCTCCACTACGTTTTTTAAGTGATAATATTTCACCCATTTCAAGTATCAAACCAGTAAACAAATCAACCCTCTACATCTACAGCAAAACCGAATTTTTTCTGGTACACTCCAAATATATCAGCTGTTTCTGACCATGATGTTCTCACCCGGACTGTTTTTTCTGTTTTTGTAACCATTATATCCTTTTCTTCGAGGGGAAGCTTAAGTTCTTGAGCTCTTTCAAAAATCTGTGCCCTTGTATTTTCAGTGTCTCCAATACCGATCCTGATAATCTCTTTTACATCAGATTTAAAAGCCAGATATTTGTAATAGGGCATTCCAAACTTTAGACCTGCATAGACAGTAAATGCAAGTATTGCTATAACAAAGAAAAACTTGATAGCTCCATTTTCATTATGGATGACCCTTGCATTTTTCATTTTATCAACCTCCCTATCCTGTTAAACCTGACCCAATCATTAGGATCCCAGGACCAGTAAATAATAAGTGCTTTGCCCTTTATTTCGTTTAAATCAACAAACCCCCAGTATCTGCTATCATAACTCTGATCGCGATTATCCCCCATAACAAAGA
>SCST01000447.1 GCA_004299465.1 Methylovulum sp.
TACCGGCTCAATGTCATGCCGATACAGATGCCGCCTTTGCGTGACCGGACTGAAGATATTCCCCAGCTCTCCGAATTCCTGCTGAACAGGATTTCAGAGCAGCAGGGCGGTCGTCCGCTGGAAATCAAGGAAAGCGCGATACGCTTGCTGATGAAACATAACTGGCCCGGCAATGTCAGGGAACTTGCCAACCGCCTCGAACGCGCTGCGATTATGAGCGCAAACGGTGTGATAGACCGCGATGTCATGGTCAGCACCGGGCTGGAAGATGAAATCGGCTCAGGAATCAGCAGCAAGCCGCAAAAAAACCTGGCCGTAGACCTGAATGATGAAAACATGGATGACCGTGAACGCGTGATAGCCGCGCTGGAACAAAGCGGCTGGGTACAGGCGAAGGCGGCGCGCTTGCTGAACATGACGCCGCGGCAAATCGCGTACCGTATCATGACGCTGGATATTACGATGAAGCAGATTTGACGGGTTTGATGCCTGTCCTGCCAGCCGGCACGAACGCTCTGGCTATGTTAAAATGACGCCCATTCCAGCAGGATATTGAAAAAGGGCTTTTTGCCCCCATTGTCCAGTTCTGCCCATTGCCGCATGAGCCGCTTGGCATCCCTCGGCTCGCTAAACAGGCAGCCCGCATCAACCCAGTTATTATCATCATGAAACACGTCGAACTCCTTTCCCCAGCCGGCACCATCAAAAACATGCGTTATGCATTCGCTTTCGGAGCCGATGCCGTTTATGCAGGGCAACCGCGTTACAGCCTCAGGGTGCGCAATAATGATTTTCTCAGCGAAAACCTGGCCAAAGGCATTGCCGAGGCGCACCAGGCAGGCAAGAAATTTTTTCTGGCCACCAATGTGATTCCGCATAACGCCAAGGTAAAAACCTTCATGGCCGATATTGCCCCAATCATCGCGATGCAGCCGGATGCGCTGATCATGGCCGATCCCGGCCTGATCATGATGGTTCGCGAGACCTGGCCCGATATGCCTGTACATCTTTCCGTGCAAGCCAATACCGTCAACTATGCAACGGTAAAGTTCTGGCAGGGCATCGGCTTGGAGCGGGTCATCCTGTCGCGCGAATTGTCCTTGGATGAAATCGCCGAAATTCGCCAGCGCTGCCCGGATATAGAACTGGAAGTGTTCGTCCACGGCGCGTTATGCATCGCGTATTCTGGCCGCTGCCTGCTGTCCGGCTATTTCAACCACCGTGACCCGAACCAGGGTACCTGCACTAATTCGTGCCGCTGGAAATACGACACGCTGCCTGCCGAGGAAACGGCCGAAGGCGACACGGTGCCCGCCGCCGGTGTGTTGTCGATGAGCGACATCAGTACCGCGAGTTGCGGCGGTGCCGAACGCCATCCGCTGGCGGACAACATCTATTTTCTCGAAGAAGAAGGCCGTAAAGGCGAATTATTACCGGTCATGGAGGATGAAAACGGCACCTATATCATGAATTCCAAGGACTTGCGCGCGATAGAACATGTCCAGCGCCTGGTCGAAATTGGTGTGGACAGCCTTAAAATTGAAGGCCGCACCAAGTCGCATTATTATGTCGCGCGCACCGCGCAAACCTATCGCCAGGCCATAGACGATGCGCTCGCCGGACGCCCGTTTCAGCCGGAACTGATCGGCGTGCTGGAAAACCTTGCTAACCGGGGCTACACCGACGGCTTTTACCAACGGCATCATAGCCACGAGCAGCAAAACTACATCACCGGCTATTCGAAGAGCCATCAGCAGCAATTTTGCGGCGAAATCAGGCATTACGACACCGATACCGGACTCGCGATGATCGATGTCAAAAACAAGTTTTCGGTAGGCGACAGGCTGGAAGTTATCCTGCCGGAAGGCAACCAGGATATTATTGTCGAACAGATGCGCGATAAATACGGCAATGTCATGCAGGAGGCTTCGGGCGGCGGTTATGAAGTGCAAATCCCGCTGCCGGGCACAAGGACGGCTCATGGCTTATTGGCGCGTTATATCGATTGATGGTTTG
>SCST01000448.1 GCA_004299465.1 Methylovulum sp.
CAAGGCGGTAAGGGCGATTCCCAACAACTGACTCACCGGATACGCAAACGCATTGAATTGACGCACAGCGGCTTGCTTGGGCAAACCCACAGCGGCGGCCTGTCTTCGCGGGAAGGCCTGGCGGGCTTAATCCATGACGGCCACGGCGAAAACCGGGCCATTGATGATAAACGCTTATGGGTTATCGAAAGCGAGTTCGCCAACGTCTTGCACCAGAGCCGCCGTGACGGCAACACGCTGTCTACTGCCTTGCGTGATGCGTGGGACGGTTCCGACATCAAACCGGCCACTAAAAGCCGGTCAGTCGCGAGCAGCGCTCCGCATATCGGCATCCATGCCAACATCACGCCATCAGAATTAAAAGAGCTATCGCGCTCCCGTGACATCAATAACGGCTTTTTCAATCGGTTTTTGATGGTGTTTTCCGAGAACGTCGACCATGTGGCCTTTCCCAACCCAACACCGGAAACAGTTATTGATAACCTGGCCAGCCAAGCCGCCGACGTTATCCGGTATGCCAAAGGCGGTTATCCGGCTTCGGCAAACAGCCTGCAAATGCACCTAAGCGAAGCAGCCCGGGATTATTACAAAACTATTTACCCCGGCTTAAGAAAACCGCTTGATAGCGACATCATCAGCGCCTTGCTCGAACGCCGCGCGCCCTATGTGTTACGGCTGGCGATGCTGTTCGCCCTGACCAACAAGACTCTCGTCATTGAGTCTAAACACCTGCAAGCTGCTTTGGCTTGGATGAATTACGCCATTGCCACGATCAAGTATGTGTTTGCCGATCAATCCGTATCGCCGCAGATACGCGAAAACCGCAGCCATGCCGATAAAATCCTGGCGTTTCTGCGCCGGCATCCTGAAGGTGCAGGGCTTTGGGAGTTGAATAACCACTGTTTCAAAAAACACCTGGCCAGTGAAAAAATACAAAAAGCCCTGGGCCACTTGCTCAGCGAAAACCCGCCGCCCATTGAACAAATCGACACCGAAAAAGGTGCAAAAGGGCGGCCTAAAAAAACTTATCGGATTAAAAACGTTGCGGAGAAAGCGGAGAAAGTCCAAAGCCACGCCGTTCGCGGCCTGGAGAGTATTTTATAGGTGCGAGGTAAATGCCTAAAAACTGAATTACCTAGCAATTACCTCGCATTTTTTGCGGAGAAAGTAAAAACCGCTACAAGCCTTGATAGACGCGGCTTACAGCGTTTTTTAACGGGTTTTTTCCGCGACTTACATCGCACCGTTAAAAATACCGGAGGCCACGGCTGGCGAGGCTTCCCGAATTACCTCGCTTTCTCCGCACTGTTTTTTGATAAAACACCCCGGCCAGCAACCCAAAAAATCTTGTTTTTAGACCCCTATTGATTGCCCAAAAGGAGGCCGTCATGAAATTTGACCCCCGTTATTTTATAGCCCTGGCCAATCGTGCCGGCGTAGACCTGACCCGAATAGAAAAAACCAAAATGCGCGTCAGTTCACACGGCAAGCCGGTATCGGAACTTTGGTGGATTGTTGCCAAAAAACACAAAAGACAACTGTTAAAGCATTTGCCGGATGATGAAATCAAACGCTTGCAATGTGATTTGTT
Source organism: Methylovulum sp. (assembly GCA_004299465.1). GTDB lineage: Bacteria > Pseudomonadota > Gammaproteobacteria > Methylococcales > Methylomonadaceae > Methylovulum. The sequence continues at coordinate 1,592 of SCST01000448.1, forward strand.
TGATTCCGCGCCCTGGCAATAACAACCGAGAACCCGATACGGCATGATATGGCATAACACAACACATTGATAATAAATGATTTATTAATTATGAACGTGTTCGTAATTAGCTAAAATCGCATTTCAACACCACTTTTTTTAAAAAAACAGAGGGTTAAATGCAATCAACGCCGGAAGCCATCAAAGCGTATTTACCTGAAAGCCTTCATGACATGATGGCGGTTATCAGTCTGCAATCCCTGCTGATATTGATAAAAACCCAAGGGGGAACGCGCGTAATCATCCCCAAGAATGCCAAGCCCGACCATTGGCTAGTTGAATTATCGGGGAGTCGCTATTTTTGCGAAAGCTTGTTTTGGGTCTCCCAACCCAAGCAAGCGGCAAAAATCACGCGACCGCTAATGCCTGCGGCGCCCCAGCCGTCCTGAGTCTCTCGTTCGCC
>SCST01000449.1 GCA_004299465.1 Methylovulum sp.
CATAGGCATGTTGAGGAGTTGGAGGATTATCTGGGTGATGTGCTGCTGGAATTGCCGCAGTGGCGCAGGACGATGGCCCTGAAAATCAGGCAGCTTGACACGGATACCATCAGCCTCGCGATAGAGCCGTTATTGGCCGAGCTGCGTGACAAATACCAGGCCGTTGATGACGTTATCGCTTATTTATCCGACATCAAGAACAACCTGGAAATCACGATTGTCGATTGCCTGATGCCGGGCAGCTCTTTGGAGGCGCAGGCCAACAGCAGCAAGAAGCTCGTGCTGATCGAACAATATGCGCCCAATATCCTCGTTGATCACAAGCAGGAAAGCGGCGCGCCGGTGGTCTACGAGCCGCACCCGATTTACCAGAACCTGTTCGGTCGTATTGAATATGCCAACGACCAGGGGACCCTGGTCACAAGTTACCGGCGGATTTGCGCCGGCTCATTACATCAGGCCAACGGCGGCTATTTAATTCTCGATGCCGAAAAACTGCTGACCTACCCCTTCGTCTGGGATGGCCTGAAACGGGCCTTGCAGTCCGGCTGTATTGAAATTGAGTCGCCTTATTCAGAACTCGGTGTCAATACCATCACGCTGAAGCCGGAAGTGATCCCATTGAATGTTAAAGTGATATTGGTCGGTTCCAGGGATATTTATTACCTGCTGGAAGAGCTGGATAATGAATTTAACGAGATGTTCAAAATCCTGGCTGATTTTGACAATTACATTCCGCTTAATCGCGAGTCGATACAGCAATTTGCGTTGCTGATGATGAAGCAGGCGGCCGATTCCGGCGCCAGGCCGTTAACGCGGGCGGCTATTGAAGGCTTGATAGAACACAGTTGCAGGCTTTCGGAAAACCAGCACCAGCTTTCTGCCCGCATCAACGATACTTTGGAGATTATCGGCGAGGCCAACCTGTATTGCCGGCAGGCGCAGGCCGATGTGATCGACAGGGCGCATATTGAACAGGCGCTGGCCGCCAGGGAATACCGCAACGGCAGAATATCGCAGGATATTCTCGAAGAAATGCTCGACGGCACGATCCTGATCGATACCGAAGGCGAGGCGATAGGCAAAATCAACGGCTTGACGGTGCTGGAAATAGGCGGTAGCTGCTTTGGCTCACCTGCCCGGATTACCACGACGGTTTATCCGGGCTCCAGGGGCATCGTCGATATTGAGCGGGAAGCCGAATTAGGGCAGGCGATACATTCAAAAGGCGTGATGATATTAACCGGCTACCTGGGCCATTTTTACGCGCAACAGTTTCCATTGGCGATTTCGGCCAGTATCGCGATAGAACAGTCGTACAACCTTATCGACGGCGACAGCGCCGCGCTCGGCGAGCTGTGCTGCCTTATTTCCGCATTGACGCGCATCCCGATCAAGCAATCGTTTGCGATAACCGGCTCCATCAACCAATACGGCGAAGTGCAGGCGATAGGCGGCGTTAATGAAAAAATAGAAGGCTTCTTCAGGCTTTGCAAGGCGCGCGGCCTCAATGGGCAACATGCTGTGATTATCCCGTCCGCCAACAAACGCAACCTGATGCTGAAGCAGGAAGTGATCGATGCCGTTGCAGACGGCCTGTTTTCGGTTTATACCGTGTCGCGAGTCGATGAGGCGCTGGAATTGCTGACGGGGGAGATAGCTGGCGAGGCCGATAGCGACGGGAATTACCCTGAAATGAGCATTAATTTTAAGGCTATTTCCCGGTTGAAGGAGATTTCGGAGATGGCGTCGGAAGATGATAAGGAAGAAAGCGCTTTGTGATCGACGGGCCGGCGTCAGCCAGCAAGTTCAGGGCGGCGATGGATAATGAGCTGATTATTCAGCCACAGATCACACAGGTGTTAAACAGATTGTTTTTGTAGCTGCCCAGCAGTTAGAAAAATGGTAACTGTTCAGGGTCTTGCCTGACGCGTAGGGCGTGCCGCGCGCGCCTTCTCCGGCGCGTGGATAACGTGCCAGTCCGTTTGGCGCGCGTTTATGCCCCAGAGAGTACAGCACGCCCTACAGCAAGGGGCTGAATAATTACGAAAAATGGAACGCTGCTGAATAGGATAAACACAGATTAAATCTTACACATCGTAATGATCAGCGTCATCTGCGTTCCATTGTGTTTGATGGCTGAATAGTTTCCAAATCAGAAACACGTCGATTTTTTTGCGATCAGGTTCCATGCGGCCAGCCAGGTTTGCGGCTGGTAGGCATCGGCTTTTTTATCGAGTTCGCCGGTCAATACCATCCGTAAGGTGTTATTGATAATGCCGAAAAAATAGGCTGTTGCAAGCATCGGGTCAATATTGCGAATTTCCCCGGTCCTGATCCCGGATTGAATGATTTTGACGATTTTGGCGAAGGCGGGGGTTTCCAGTACCGGTTTTTGTCCGGGGAGGAACTCACTGGTTTTCAGGATCAGCAAAAACTGCATAATATAAGGCGCATCATCGGTCAGCTTGAAGAACAAATCGACGATGCCGTGTAATTGTTCCGATGATTTCTGGCTCCTGCGCCTTATATCGTCAACGGAGACATTCAGGTTGTCGAAAATGCTTTCGTACAGCCTCGATGCTATCGCCTGTTTATTGTTAAAG
>SCST01000450.1 GCA_004299465.1 Methylovulum sp.
TTTGTTCATTTTCAAGGCGTAAAAATAGGCGCATAGCGAGCTATGAAACTATTTTTACAACGCAGAAAATGGACAAAAAGACCAGCGAGTTGGGTATATTCTTCGCCGGAAATCGCCTTAGGTTGTCGAAGGGGTATTCACGCCTCATCCACATCAATACCGAGTTCAGGCAACACCAGCGAACTTTGTTCCCTGGGCAAGGCTTCCACCTGCCGCAACTGCCGGTCTATCGCCCTGGTGCGGACTTCCGCCGCGTCTATCGTATTGCGCGCCTCATCGAGCTTTTTCTTGGTTTTTGCCAGCACATCGCCGAACTTGCCGAATTCGGTCTTGACCGCGCCCAATACCATCCAGACTTCGCTGGAGCGTTTTTCAATCGCCAAAGTCCTAAAACCCATTTGCAGGCTGTTTAGAATTGCCGCCAGCGTGGTCGGGCTGACCAAGGTCACGCGGTACTCGCGCTGTAAGTAATCGGACAGGCCGGGGCGGCGGATCACTTCCGCATACAGGCCTTCAATGGGCAAAAACAGCAGGCCGAAATCGGTGGTATGCGGCGGTTCCAGGTATTTGTCGCGGATGGCTTTGGCTTCGGCCTTGATGCGCGTCTCCAGCGCCTTGCCCGCTTCTTCCATCGCGGGTAAATCGGCGATGCCTTGCGCCTCGGCCAGCCTTTGGTAATCTTCAAGCGGGAATTTGGCGTCTATCGGCAACCAGACGACAGCATCCCCGTCATCGCGGCCCGGCAATTTGACGGCGAACTCGACGCGCTCGTTGCTGTTCGGACGGGTGCTGACGTTTTTGGCGTATTGGTTTGGGCTGAGCATTTGTTCCAGCAAGGTCTCCAATTGCACCTCGCCCCAGGTGCCGCGAATCTTGACATTGCTCAAGACTTTTTTCAGGTCGCCGACACCGGACGCCAAGCTGCGCATTTCCCCCAAACCGTTATGAACCTGCTCCAGACGCTCGCTGACCAGCTTGAAGGATTCGCCCAGCCGTTGTTCCAAGGTATTGTGCAGTTTTTCATCGACGGTATGGCGCATTTGTTCGAGCTTTTGGTTATTGTCGGTCTGGATATGCGTCAATTTGGCTTCCACCGTTTGGCGCAGGGTTTCCTGGCCTTCGCTGTTGCGCTGCATCAATTGCTGTAATTGCCCTGTCATTTGCTCGCCGAACTGTTTCAGGCTCTGGGCTTGTTCGCCTCGGCCTTGGCGGGCGTCTTGCTGCGCCAGGTTAAGCTTGTCATCGACAAGCTTGCGTAAAAGCTCCGACTGGCTGCGGTGTTCCTGTTGGAATGCGCCCAGCTTTTCCTCCAGCATTTGCCGCGATTGCTCCGTGCCGGTTTGCAGCAGTTGGTTTTGGCGCTCGATTGCCGCGCCCAGCTCTTCGCGGTTTTGCCTTAAGGTGTCGCTGATTTCCTGGCGGTTAGCGGCCATTTCGGCGCGGATGCTGCGCTCAAGCCGTTCATCGTTGCCTTGCAAGCCGGTAATCCTGGCGTTTTGCCGCAACACGGACAGCAATACTAAGATTAGCAATACGAGAATAGCCGCGATACCGGCAGTTAACAGCGATTGTTCAAATATCATCAGGGCATTCGGAATAAAGTGGGGGGGTTAGAAAAATGGAACGCAGATGAATAGGATAAGCACAGATACAATCTTATTTAGAAACATTACTCAGCTCCTTGCCAAGTTAGCTGAAGTTATGCTCGCTTTTTGATCGGTGTAGGGCGCGCCGCGAGCGCCTTCTCCGATACTTGGGGCAACGTGCCGATCCGTTGGCGCGCGCAGCACGCCAGGCACCTTTGACCAAGCTGGAAGCGGGCTTTAAACATAATGATCAGCGTCATCTGCGTTCTATGATGGTTGAATGTCTATTTTAACAGGACACGGCGACTTTCCGGGCAAATCCCTCCCGCATGGTATTATTACCTTCTCGGCAGGGTTGAAACGGATATGATTATGCGCACAGAAAACGCCCGGTCAGGCTTGTTGTGATAAAATCCTTAACGCCGCTTATAATCTCGCGCTCATAGCATCCATCACCCAACAAAATAATGGCATACGAATCATTGCTGAAAACGCTGCAACAGAAGGGCAAACTTTCTGCGTCGGAATTAAAAAAAGTCGAACGTGTAAAAAAAGGCTCCGTAGTCGAAAGCCTGCCGCAATTGCTGGTTAAGTTAGGCTTGTGTTCCGAGCTTGATGTCGCCGATGCGTTTGTCGAGTCCGGGCAGTTTGAGAAAGTAGCCCCCGACCAATACCCTTTGGAAGCGCAGTTGCCGGACAGCGTATCATTACGGTTTTTGAAGCAATACCATGTCATTGGCCTGGATCGCGATGAACAGGCGGTGACGGTCACGATGATGGACCCGGAAGACCCGTTTGTCATCGATGCCTTACGGCTTGCGACCGGGAAAAACATTATCGCCAAAGTCGGCTTGTTATCGGAAATCGATACGGCATTGGAAGTGCAGTACGGCGAAGGCCGTTCGCAAATGGACAAGATTGTCGATGGCCTGACGATGGACGACATTGGCGAGGAAGACCTGGAACACTTGAAGGACCTCGCCAGTGAAGCGCCGGTCATCAAGATGGTGAACCTGATCATGCAACGGGCGATTGAAACCAAGGCCTCCGATATTCACATCGAGCCGTTTGAGCAGACCTTGAAAGTCAGGCTGCGTATCGACGGCGTGTTACAGGAAATCGATGCGCCGCCGGTCAAATCGACGGCGGCGGTGATCTCGCGCATCAAGATCATGGCCAAGCTGAATATCGCCGAGCGGCGCTTGCCGCAGGATGGCCGTATCAAGGTGCAGATGCTGGGTAAGGAACTGGATTTGCGGGTATCGACGATACCGACGATGTATGGCGAAAGCGTCGTGATCCGTTTGCTGGACAAGGAAAACACCGTGCTGGATTTTACCGCGCTGGGATTTTCCGGTATGCATTTGCAGCGCTTTCTCGATGTGCTGGCCTTGCCGCACGGCATTATCCTGATTACTGGGCCTACCGGCAGCGGTAAATCGACGACGATGTACGCCGCGTTAAAGCAGCTTAATACCTCGGCGCGCAAGATTATTACCGTAGAAGACCCGGTCGAATACCAGATGGAGGGCATCAACCAGATCCAGGCCAAACCGCAAATCGGCTTGACCTTTGCATCGGCCTTGCGCTCTATCGTCAGGCAAGACCCCGATGTCATCATGATCGGCGAAATGCGCGACCTGGAGACGGCGAGAATCGCCGTGCAATCGGCATTAACCGGTCACTTGGTGTTGTCGACGCTGCATACCAACGACGCTGCCGGCGGTGTTACGCGCTTGCTGGATATGGGCCTGGAAGAATACTTGTTAACCTCTACGGTCAACGGCATCCTGGCGCAGCGCCTGGTCAGGAAACTTTGCCCGATATGCAAGGAAAACCATACCGCTTCCGGGCAACTGATTGATGAATTGCGCTTGAGACGCTTTGCGCCGGACGGCGATATTGTCCTGTACAAGCCGGTCGGCTGCTCGTCCTGTAACGGCATGGGCTACCGCGGCCGTATGGCGATTATCGAGTTTTTGCCGATGACTGACCCGGTCCGTAAATTGATCATGGCGCATGAAGAAGCCGGCGCGATACAAAAGCTCGCGATTGCCGAAGGTATGCAAACCCTTTATGAGAACGGCCTTGTTAAAGTCGTCGAAGGCATCACGACGCTCGAGGAAGTCATGCGCGTCACGTCGGAATAATCATGCCGCTATTTACCTATAAAGCCGTCAACACGGTCGGCGAGACGGAAGACGGCGTCAGGGACGCCGCCGATGAAGCGCAGTTAATCGCAGCCTTGCAGGCTGAGGGCTATATCCCCATTCGCGTCGCCAGCGCGCGTTCGGCTTCATTCCTGGGCTTCGGCGGCGCAAAACAGGCTAAATTGTCGCAAAAAGACATCGCGTTGTTCACCGGGGAACTGGCAACGCTATTGGAATCCGGCTTGCCTTTGGATAAGTCTCTATTGGTGTTAAT